>JBFFVR010000111.1:0-5304 GCA_041570685.1 Promineifilaceae bacterium (SeqCode) | reverse complement strand
TAGAGGAGGCTGGTTTTTCCCCGGCCTGCCTCTCCGGTGATAAAGATCATTCGACCTTGATCATCCAAAGCCATTTCCAGGTGGGCGTGAAGTAATTTTAACTCCTGCTTCCTGGCTACAAATGTCGCTCGCTCAGCCTGTCGAATGCCGAACGCGGCCGGTGTTTCAGTCAGAACAGAACCAGTTTCAATGGGAGTTGGCAGAGCTGTTGTGAATTGCCCGCGGGCCATTTGCAGAAAAAGTTGCTGTTGGGAATCGTCAATTGCTAGATTTTCCGCTAGCAGGTTCGCTAGCTGTTCAGACGGCCGTCTTTCATCGTGTTCGATCTTGCGAATCATGCTGAGCGAGCAACTAACTTTTTGGGCAAGATCTGATTGGGTCATGTCCAATAGCTTGCGCTGCCGACGTACCCAGTAGCCAAAGGAGTTTAACTGATCCAAATGAATTCTTCCCCCGTATCCTGACCTGTATAGTAATTAGTATACCACATCTTGTGTCACCTCTTGTGTCACAAAGCGGTACCTAAACGAATTAATTTTCTGGTTGAATATTCGTACCTGCACAGAGATAAGAAACTTCATCAGATTGATTGTTTTTCAAACCAAGCGCAAAGGGAGCAAAACAATGCCTATATTCATGATCGAACGTAACTTCGCAGAGCAACTAGAGGTGACACCAGAAGGAGCTGGTGCAATCAACCTCATCAATGATGATGAAAACGTTCGCTGGCTGATTTCATTTTTGAGCGTTGACAAGAAAAAGACGTTCTGTCTTTACGAGGCTTCAAGCGCCAAATCAATACGTGAGGCAGCCAAACGAGCGGGTATTCCGGCTGATGTCATTATGGAAGTGACCGATGAGATTCTACCAAATGGCGCTACCAAGACATTTCAAGTTGAGCGATATAGCTTAACCAGTCCAAATTGAAAAGTCTTCGTTTCAGGTAGTGATTTCTATTTACGCGTAAAAGCGATGGTTACTTAGAAAATATTGAATTACTTGTGATATTTGCAGAGCGCCAGTCTTTTAAAGGGGGTGATATTAGAAGTAAGAACCTTGAATTGTAGTTTACTGTTTAATGATTATTTATGAATAAAACCCTTTTTATGAAACAGGAGAAGGAAAATGAGCAAACGATATATGATCCTTGGTCTAGCTCTCATCATTGGATTGGCTGTTATCGCCTTTGGCATCGTCAGTTCGACCACAGCTAAAGGGGGACCGGCTTTGGAGAGCGTTGAGGATGCGTACTGGTGGTGGGGTGAAACTGCTGGTACTGGAAAGGTAGTGAGAACAAGTTCGGGTGTAACTGGCGAACTCAACACATCAGTGGCAGATCTATCGGGTAAGGCAATGACTTTATGGATCGTAGTATTCAACAATCCTGAATACTGTACAACAGGTCCTGGCGTTCCGGCGTGTACTGATCAGGATGTTTTCACAGCACCAGGTGTACTCAATGACGCTGTCGCTCCCGACTTTTTGTATGCGGCTGGTCATGTGACAGATGGCGGTGACGAAGGTTTTGCGGGTCATATAAAAAAGAATGGCCCAGAGGGATTGTATGGTACCGGTCTTGGCGAATTGGTTTGCCGGATAAGAACCGATGTGTTAGGTGAAGGCAATTGTGATCCAAGCAGCATCAATACCCCTGGCCTTCAAAATCCAGAAACAGCTGAAATTCACCTGGTTATGCACGATCACGGTCCAGCCTTGAAGGGACAGGAACTTAAATCTCAAACCACTTCCTTCCTTGGTGGATGCCCAGGTCTTCCAGCACCGTTTCCCGGTGGATGGGATGAACTGTTGGATTGCCAAAGCTTTCAGTTTTCGGTTCATCAGCAACAACCCTAATCTGTGGAGCTAGTTTCGTAGCTGCTATTTACACAACTCGACCGGCAGCTTGCTTTGGTAGAGCTGCCGGTCGAGTTTAATCCTTACTATTTCAGTAGATGCGATCCGAAGGCTCCCGAGGAGCTGAACGATTTAACTCTACATTAACTCAGGATGACGCGTTAATTGTGGAAAAATGCTGTACAAGAAAGTCTTGATTCTTTTACTTTGCGTTATAAGTTTTGCTCTCGCTGCCTGCAACTTTATGGAGGAGAGAGAAAATTGGGTCATAACTTCAGAAAGTTACGAGGATCTCGATAACCTTCTCGCGAAAGTCATCGAAAATCAGGGGCTTTCTGTACTTGATATGAATCAGATCCCAGACAACGATCTAATTCAATTAGGGCAAGCGCTGTTCTTCGATAAAATCCTGAGTGGTAATCAGGATATCTCATGTGCTAGCTGCCACCATCCAGCTTTTTCCGGCGGTGATGCCTTACCAATAGCCATTGGAACTGGTGGTTCGGGCTTGGGGAGTAATCGAAAATTAGGTCAAGATCGCAACTTAATACCGCGTAATTCTCCGGAGATATTTAATCGAGGTGCATCTGACTGGGAGAGCATGTTTTGGGACAGCAGAGTGGCGGTTGCCTTAGATGGCGTATTTATTAGTCCAGCGGCCGAGGAATTGCCGGAAGGATTGAACAGTGTGCTTTCTGTCCAGGCTATGTTTCCAGTAACCTCAAGAGATGAAATGCGCGGTTATATTTCTGATGGTGATAATGAATTGTCTCTGATTAATGATGATGATTTACCTGCTATCTGGCAAGCTATCATGTCCCGCTTGTTATCTAAGCCAAAGTATGTTCAGCTCTTCTCGGCCGCTTATCCAGATGTGCCCACAAATGAACTTGGCTTTCAGCACGCCGCCAATGCTATCGCCGCATTTGAAATCGCTTCCTTTACTTTTGCCGACAGCCCCTGGGATCGTTATCTCGCAGGCGATCACGGTGTCTTGTCTGATAATGCTAAGCAAGGAGCATTACTGTTCTACGGCGAGGCCGGTTGTAGTCAATGCCATAGTGGAAGTCTGATGAGCGACCAAGAGCATCATAACATCTGCGTGCCTCAACTGGGGCCAGGGAAAGATGAATCAGGCTTGGATTATGGCCGATATTTAGAAACCGGTGACCCCCAGGATAAGTTTGCTTTCCGCACCCCACCTTTGCGCAACGTCGCCTTAACAGGCCCTTGGATGCACAATGGAGCCTATACCAGATTGGAAGATGCGGTTAGGCACCACTTTAACGCCGCCGAATATTTGGCTGACTACACAGGTGAGCATCTGCCAGAGCAGTTTAAACAGACCTTGCAAAATGACGCTGAGTTGATTGCCGAAATAATGGCCACACTCGACCCCTTACTGGTTTCTGAGCCTGAGATTTCATCTGAAGAATTTGATCAACTAATGGCCTTCTTACTAGCTCAAACATCTCCCTCTGCTCTCAACTTGGCTTACCTTGTTCCTGATACAGTACCCAGTGGATTGCCAATTCGGGAATAGAAAAGTTGTTCAATTGAATGTTATTTGAAGCTCGTTGGTGAAAACGAGTGACTTCCATCCTTGAATGGCGTATCATTTATCGGCTGGATGTCTCACTTCCCAAGGCGCAGTCCAATCACCTTCAACCTGGAGATTGATCCCGGCATCCGCTTCGATCAGTTTGCACACCGTCATTTCCCCGGCATCTTCGCCGTATCGTTCGGCCGCTTCTCGGAACCGATCATAGGTTGCCTGGGTCAATTCTGATCGCGTCCCAGTTTCTTTTACTAATTCATCAATCAAATTCAAGTCTTTTAAACAGAGGGCTAATCTGAACGAAGGATCATAATGCCCCGCAAAAATCGAAGGGACGTCGTGTTGCATCACGAAACTGTCGGCCGCGCCCCCTTTCATTGCTTCCCACCATACCTCTGGTTCAAGGCCTGCTAATTTTGCGGTAACCATCGCTTCACCGATGGCGGCGGCGTGGATCTTCCAAAGTTGGTTGTTGACCAGTTTGGCGACATACCCATTTCCATAGTCACCTACGCGGCGAATTTCTCCCAGTGCTTCAAGTAGATTGCGAACATTCTTGATATCATTTTCACTCCCGCCGACAAACATGATCATATCACCACGAATTGCGGCATCGACAGAGCCTGTAACAGGCGCATCGACGGCGAATCCTCCTTTCAGCTCGAATTCGCTGGCAAGCTCGCGCATGAGATAAGGGCTGCTGGTGGTTAAATCGATCCATCCTTTTCCCTGACAGTCCCCAGAAAGCAAGCCATGATCGCCTCGTACTACTTGCTCAATCTGCGCGGGGCCGAAAACCATCGTTAATACAACGTCTACTTGGTTGATGACAGCTGCAGGTGAGTTAGCCCACAAAGCTCCATTATCAATTAACGTTTTGGCTACATCTTTATTCAAATCATATACAACCAATGAAAAGCCGGCTCTTTGCAGGTTGCGGGCCGCAGCTCCACCCATATTTCCTAGGCCAATAAAACCAACTTGCATATCGTCTGAACCTCCAAATATTCTATAAACAATCAATTGGCTGAAGTATAGACCTGCGTAATGCCTGTTACTATATCGAACCCGGAAAAACAAAGCTTCACATATAAATATGTTTACTCATCATTGCCCGGCCGGAAGGGGATGCCTAAGTCTCAAGATATCAGAATTACTATTTCAAGACTGTCCTTGAGCGATTGTAAAAAAAGGAGATGGGACGGTGCCTCAAGTCTTGAACAGATAGGCCACAATTCTTCTTTTATGGTTGATGTTCTGAAATCGGACTTGATATTTCTCAAATTTCGACTGCTTGGCAACTTGTCTTAGAGATTGGCGATCATGAATGTATAAAATGTTTGGAGGCGTACCTTCTTTGAACTAGGAATTCCAGACACGGTTTTTGTGGCCATAACCGATCGTGGCCATGATCTGTCTGTATTTCTTCCGTTCGCCGTTTCCCATTTCAATGAATGCCATCCCACCCGGTTGGAGAACTCTAAACATCTCGTCCATTGAATTGATTTGCTCAGTTGTGGATGGCAAGTGGTTATATGCACCCCAAAGGCATATTACTTTATCAAAAGATCCATCAGGATATGGAATGCTTTTCAAACTTCGCTGGTCAAATCGGATCTTCATGCCCGACTCCACAGAACGCTGACGGGCATAAGTGAGGAGATTTTTTGATAAATCAACGCCAACGACATCGTATCCGCTTGTTGCCATTGCGTAGGTGATCCGTCCCCAACCACAACCCAGGTCTAATATCTGGTCGGTTGGCTTCAGAAATCTTCTGAGCACTTTAAGTTCAGCGTCCGTCTTTTCATCGCTGGCAAAGTGTGGCAATTCGTTATGGGGCACCTGTTCCCAGTATTCCTGCGATAGTGTTTCGCTGTCCATCAGCTTTG
>JBFFVR010000110.1:0-5318 GCA_041570685.1 Promineifilaceae bacterium (SeqCode) | reverse complement strand
ATGGCCTCCAGGACGATAGCTAATTCATTGGTAGCTTTCTGCAGCGTCTCGGGGCTGATCATGCCTTGAGCCCGGGTATAGCCACCGGCTTCTAGGATCGCGGCTTTAACTCCTCTCGCCCAAGAATGTTCAAAAATAACAAAGATCGCCGAACTCCCGTTTGGAATTTGAGCAGACACCTCCTGAATTTCCGATTCGGACAAACCATGTTCTGCATCGGCCGAGCCAATCGCCTCAGAAACTTCCTCTGCATCTATATGTTCTTCATCCAAGGTCGATAGCCCGATTAAACTCTTGACCAAGGTGCCAAACTCACGTTTCTCCTCCTCTTGCAAGTCGTCAACCTCTTTTGAAGCCACAGTGCCATCTTCGTGTTTGATGATATATAACAAATCAAATAGCCTGATAATCTTTTCTTGCCGGAGCTTTCTTAGCTCCACCATAATTTCCTTAGCATACTTGTCTTCATCAAAGCCTATTACTAGCAGCTGCAATGGACCGATCATTTGTTTCCTCCTAGATTTATTATGTGTTGATAGGATAACACAATTTCTTTAAGGTATCAGGTCCCATTCACCCCCACAATTCAAAGCTTC
Organism: Promineifilaceae bacterium (SeqCode); assembly: GCA_041570685.1. Taxonomy (GTDB): domain Bacteria; phylum Chloroflexota; class Anaerolineae; order Promineifilales; family Promineifilaceae; genus UBA11865. Next base: position 4,722 of record JBFFVR010000110.1, on the reverse strand, counting down.
TATCGACGGGTTAGCTTCGATTGATGTCTACAAATATCATTTTTGTTTATCAATAGGAAAGGATGTTTGTAGAGAGGACTCCAGGTTTCCCCAAATTCCCCTTGAAAAGCTTATGGGATCAAGCGCTTTCGAGGGTGCGACGATAATGGCGTTGTGCTTTGGCCCGGTTGCCACAAGTCTCCATTGAACACCAGCGTCGACTTCGGTTTCGGCTCAAGTCAAGAAACAGATATCCACAGCCACGGTCATCTGCACATTCCCTGACCCGATCTAGATCTTCTGAGGTTAGCAATTCAGCGGCTGAACGAACAACGGGCCAAAGAACCTGATCGAGTGGTCCCGATGTGTCGTTCCAATCCCAACTGAAACCCGATGAGGCCGATGTGATCCGCAAGTGAGACAGAGACTGGCCCAATAGTTCATTTAAATAAGCTAGATCGTCCAAGGCGATGTTCCTACCCGCTGCTTGAAAGGAAAAGATACGGTAAATTGTTTCCCGTAGCCGGATAGCTAGCTCAAAAACTTTATTCGCCTTTCCCGGTTGACGCTTCGTCAGAAGCCGAAGGTACTCTGCCCTAGTAGCCGCCAGCTCACCGGCCGCTTCTCCCCAGGCTAAAAGATCAGCATAGCCGGACAATCTATCTTGGGGGTTTTCGCTGGCATGCCAGTCCACCGTATTAGCGAAGTCCAGGCAAAGCGCACCGGCCTCCAAATCAAAAGTTTTTGAACTCATCTTTACAATAGCTCGTCGACAATAAAATTAGGCGATAATTATGAACGAATTCCTTCATGTCTTAATCGCCAAAAGTAAACTATTTAACCAACAAAACCTTATTTACAGGTTATAATTATACTAGATTAATCTAACCAGTATAAACATGTTAACAGGTTATATTGAAAGCGTCAATAATCTTTACCAATACCCAGCTTCCAAAAGATGATAATATATCTCGTCACGTAGTTTGTGGAAGCTAGTATCTCAACTTTGCCCGAACTGAAAGCGAATTGCTCTATGTCCACCGTTTCAATCCAACCAGATAAAAATAACACCCTCAAAATCGTCATTGCCTTCGCCTCGATTTATATCATCTGGGGTACAACCTACCTGGCAATACGCCTTGCGGTGGAAACAATCCCACCCTTCTTCATGGCCGGAACTCGCTTTATAATCGCCGGACTCATGACCTTCCTTGTATTACGTGCCCGTGGAGTTGCGATTCCAAAACGGCTACACTGGCAATCAGCAGCGATTATCGGCGCCTTCATGATTGTCGGGGGAAATGGACTGGTAACATGGTCTGAACAACAAGTGCCATCAGGCATTGCAGCTCTTGTTGTGGCCACAGTGCCAATTTGGATCACATTATTTAATTGGCTTATCTACCGGGGAGGCCGGCCCAATAAACAAATCGTAATTGGACTGGTCCTTGGTTTTATTGGCATTGGATTACTGATTGGACCGGGGCAGCTATTTGGGACCGCGACTTTTGACTCGTTAAGTATGTTTATCCTGTTGCTGGCTCCTATACTTTGGAGTTTCGGCTCGCTTTACTCTCGACGAGCCAAGCTTCCGGATAATATATTCATGTCGACATCGATGGAGATGTTGGCCGGTGGGCTGTTGTTATTGATCGCCGGTCTATTGACGGGCGAAGCGGCCGATTTAAATATCGCCGAAATTTCACGTCAATCAATCATTGCTATGCTCTATTTGACGGTTTTTGGCTCTATCATCGCGCTGACAGCTTATGTTTGGCTTTTGAAGACGGTTCACCCCTCTAGAGCATCAACCTATACCTATGTCAATCCTATCATTGCCATAATCCTAGGTTGGCTTATTTTGAGTGAGCCGCTAACATCTTTGATGATCCTGGCGATGGCGATCATAATTCTGGCAGTTGTTTTGATCACGACCAGCAGAGAAAAACAAAACGTTTCCCGTGAAGAGCTGTCAACTTCCCCACTAGGAAACCCAAGTAAATCGTCAGTCACGGCCGACTAAGCCAAACGGAAGCATGACGCGCCGCATTACCAGTCTCTTTTGGCAGGCAGCAAACACCCCACATCTTAGGTTACACCCCTCGGCTTCAAGCCGCATCGAGAAATCCAGAAAATGGTGATCGACACGACCAGTGCCATGAGAACTGTCAAAACCAACCAACCCATAAGTTCCCGATGATTAGTTAAGCTTGCAAATTTGGGCAAATTAAACAAAATAATGCAAGCTTTCCCTCACCGATAGGTATGGAAAGGTGAAATAGCGCCGAATAAAACCAGCAAAAAGAGTCAATTACCTTGTTCAGAATATCACGATTGTCACCCCACTCCCTGGTATTGATAAGCATCCTATTGCTTATTTCAGCATGTTCGTTGGACTCTCAAAGCGATGAGGCGGAGGAAGCATTAAACAAAGGGCACACCTATCTGGATGCAGGCGATTTGGATAGTGCCTTAGCCGAATTTAACAAGGTTCTCCTAATAGATCCTGATTTTGCTCCGACTTACGTGAACCGTGGCTTTGTTTATTACAATCAGGGTGATCTAGCTCGGGCCATTAACGATTACACGAAGGCCATTGAATTGGATCCGGAATTTGCTCTCGCCTACAATAATCGGGGCTTAGCCTATTACGCTCAAGGTGATTTCGATCGGGCTGTTGCCGACTACAACCAGGCCATCGATCTGGACCCTGAACTCGTCGTAGCCTATAACAACCGTGGCTTAACCTACTACGCTCGAGGCGATTTGGATTTAGCCATCGAGGATTTCGATCGAGCCATCGATTTTAATCCAGCCTATGTGCTTGCTTATTACAACCGTGGTCTTGTCTATGCTGAACAAGGCGAGCACGAGAATGCAATTCTTGATTTTGATAGAACTATCTTACTTGATTCAGAAAATGCCGATGCTTTCAACAACCGCGGGAACGCCTTTGTTAACGTCGAGAGCTTTGATAGGGCCATAACCGACTTTGATAGAGCCATCGAACTCAACCCGAATTTAGATTTAGCCTTCTATAATCGAGGCACAGCATATGCCTTCGAGGATAAATTCGATCTGGCCCTTGCCGATCTGAACAAAGCCATCGAACTTAACCCCACATATGTCCCTGCTTACTTTACTCGAGGAAATGTCCACGCCCAACTAGGCGATCTGGATCAGGCAATCTCAGATCTTAGTAAAGCCATAGCGCTGGCACCAGATGATTTTGAGGCCTATGTGACGAGGGGTGGCTTTTATTACGAAATCGGTGAATTAGAACAAGCGCTGGTTGATTTTGATCAAGTAGTAAACCTGGATCCTCTTTACGCTCCTGCTTATTATTATCGGGGGGCTGCTTTCATGCAGATGGATGAAGCAGAGCGGGCCATTGCCGAATTCTTAGAAGCCCTTAGGCTAAACGATGAAGGCGCCTACCTTGAACCCAATTTTCGTCGTTTAGCTGAGCAATTTTTAGAGTCTTTAGAGGCGACTTCTTTGTTGCCTGACTTTATCTCTGGAATTTAATCCCCTTCCCTAGATGTTGAGGTTGGGTTTTTGGTTTGTTTATTAATAACTACACGAAATAAATGTTTTGAATATATCCTATCTAAGCTTTATATAAGGGGGCTCCGGATTGATTTCCTCTCCTTTTCTCCGGTCGCATCACGTACCGACCAGTATCTACTTCGCTGACGTGCCACCCTTGCCAATCAGAACCTGAATCAGAAAGGCCATAAGCCAAAAAACGCCCGTCTTCATTAATGGCATTTTCAGCAAGGACTAGTGTGCCATCATCGGAGAGAGCGTTTGGATCCAAGAGTATGTGAGGCTCGCCCACCAGGGATTCCTGCCAATAGAGTACACCCTGATTTTGTAAACCATCGTAGCAGGTGTAGAAATAACGGCCGCCTCGTTTAATAGACACACTACATTTTTCGAAATCCCGTAACTCCGTGATCCACTGGCGAATCTTCTCACGAGCAGGAATCTGGCTCAGATGAATCGAGCTCAGCTCATTTTGAGCGGCGATGCTTCCCAGAATTGGCTGATCTTAAAGAACGATGATCACGTGATCGGCCTTTTTCAGGGGATGTTCGAAAACAATATCCTAACCTTCAATCCTGGCTGGGATCAGAATGCCCAGGAACTCAATAGTTTCACAGACGTGCGTGAACTGCAACGTCAGCTGAAAGAACAGGGTATAGAGCTAATGAGTGAGGCGGACGAGAGCACGACAGGCCCGGCCAGTTTAATGGCTATGGACCCGGACGGAAACTCAATCCTCATCGACCAACATGTTTGAGCTATCTGCTCTTGAGCGGGAAACCTTGATTTCCAGATAAAAGAGAAGCAAGTACACTCCAGACGTATGTGTGCTGGCTTTCTCGAATTTATGCCTGTAAAGTGTGAACTGGCGCTTCTTTAAATTCGGCAAGGGGGAGGGGGTTTGAAGCCTGTTTGCAGACCTGCAGTTGTATCAGCCAGTAAAAACGATCGCCTGGCCTCTTTTCAGGCTACAGTTGGGCAACAGATCTCGAAGCCTACTCTGATATATTTTTTTGAGTTGTAAATTAAATCGCGCGACGGTATACCGTGATAGGATATACCGTATAACGATATAATATATTTTCGCTGGGTTTTTGCCAGCTCTCCTTCTTTTTGCAGCAGGCTATACCAGCCTTCCTTACCATGTCTTTAAAATACTCCAGCACTGAGCGCACTTATTGTTTATTGAGTTTT
>JBFFVR010000109.1:0-5323 GCA_041570685.1 Promineifilaceae bacterium (SeqCode) | reverse complement strand
AGTTGTTCGAGCACAGGCCCCGGTACAAAAACACGTAGTCCAATGCCGGCGACACCGACGATGACATAGTTTGTGCCGATCTGGTTTACGACGCCAGAAAGCGAAGCTATCATCCTTCTAGCCACTCCAAAGCACAATTAAAAAGAGCTGATAATCGATAATTGAACTTTAGATTATTTCCTAATCTCGTCTCTCGAAAACTTTTCAACAGGCTATTCTCCATACAACAGTTCGTGTTTATAATGTTGGTAGTGAGTCCAGGCTACCGCCAGTCCATCAGCTGCATCATCAGGTTTTGGCATTTCATCAAGATTCAACAGATTTTGGACCATAAACTGCACTTGTTGTTTGCTGGCATTTCCATAACCGGAAACAGCTTCTTTGATTTTCGGGGGTGAATATTCAGCAATTGGCACACCTGCATTTACGAGAGCAAGCAGCAACACACCTCGGGCCTGGCCAACCTGAATGGCGGTCGTAATATTACGTCCAAAAAACAACTCTTCGACGGCTGCCGCTGTAGGTTCGTATTGCTCGATGAGTGCATTAAGCGATTCATAAATTATTTGCAGGCGCCGGGCGGCATCGCCGTCTTTGGGTTTCGTGATAATTGCCCCATAGGTAACGACATCCGCCTGGCCATTGCTTTCTTCGATAATGCCATAGCCTACGGTTGCCGTCCCCGGATCAATTCCCAAGATACGCATCAGATTTTTGGGCTCCAAGACTAGGCAGATTCTAAGGCTAACATCGCTTCGTTTGAAATTTCCAGCGATGAATAAACATTTTGGACGTCGTCAAGATCTTCTAGATGTTCGACCAGTTTCATCACCTGAACCGTGGCCCCAGTTTCAAGTGCTATCGGATTATTCGGGTCGTAGATAACGCTCACTTCCCGTAATCTATAACCAGCATATTCTAAAACGGAGCGAACATTTTGAAGATCTTCTATTTCTGTAAACACCTCGGCGACATCATCGTCAAATCTTACATCATCTGCGCCGGCATCGGCCGCCGCTAGGAATACGTCATCCTGGTCAAATTGGTCATCAATCAAGATATAACCCTTCCGAGTAAATTGCCAGGCAACGGCTCCTGACTCAGCCAAGTTTCCGCCCTGTTTATTGAAAACATGGCGTACTTCAGCAACCGCCCGGTTGCGGTTGTCAGTTACGACTTCAATGAGCACACCAACACCATGAGGTGCATATCCCTCATACATGACCTCCTCTAATTCGCCACCTTCTAACTCTCCAGTTCCCCTTTTGATGGCTCGCTCAATATTGTCTTTAGGCATGTTGGCTGCTTTGGCTTTATCGACCACCAAACGAAGTCTAACGTTCGTTTCCAGATCACCGCCGCCTTCCCGGGCCGCAACCGTTATTTCTTTGGCCAGGCGGGTGAAAACTTTCCCGCGCTTGGCATCGGCTGCTGCTTTTTTGTGTTTGATTGTGGACCATTTGGAATGTCCAGACATCTTATTCTCCTTCGCTGGCCAAAATATTGGACCTTTCGCTGGTTTCTAAGTTCTTTGTACGGTTAATTTGGATATATTTCAAGGCAAGCTAAATGTTACTAGGTTATACTTTCTATAGGTTAAGTATAATCAGAATAATGAAATTGCCTGCTCGTGTAACAATATATATCGCAAATTCTGATATCCAGGTACTCGAATATATTTTGCAAATATACCCGTATGGATTCTTCTAGTCAGATCCATTGAATACTTGTCATCCCCCCATCCTCTGCTGCAAATTATACTGCAAATGTTGAAGCCCATAAACCAAGCTGGCCTATTAGATATAGGCACCTTTATCGTCGTGGGTTTATCCAGTAAAAACCGCAAGTAATATCCGTATTCCCAAGATCATTACGATAGCATTGCCAAAAACACTCGTATACATTTGAAACCGAGGGGACATATATTGCCGGGCCATGGATCCTGAACCGGCTAACAATGTCTGCCATGATAAAGAAGCCAATCCAGCACCTAATATAAAAGCAGCACGATCGATCATGGAAGATGTCGTCGCACCATCGATACCCAGGATTAAGGCGCCAAAATAGGCGATTGTAAGTGGGTTAAGTAACGTGATACCTAGAAATTGGCCATAAGTTCGAAGATGATGGTTTGAGTTGTTTTCCGTTATCACTTCTTCGTGGACATTCTTTGCTCCGCGAGCTCTAACAATCCCGTAAACTCCAACAGCCACCAAGACAACACCACTAATTAAACGAAGTTGAACGGCAAAGGGAGCTAGAGAAGCCGCTAGGGCTGCTCCGGCTACAACCGCTAACGTTGCGTAAATGACATCACCTGTAGCCGCACCGGCTCCAGCCGCAAAACCAAGTTTAAAACCCTTACGCAGCCCGGTCTCAATGATCAGAATTGCGATAGCACCTACTGGAATGGCGATTCCATATCCTGCTACGACGCCTTCCCAAAAAGCCATTACTAACTGCTCGAAAACTTAAACATGACAATCAATAATGGCAATGACCAACATTGAATTATTTGACATTATGAGCAAGATCGGCGCCATCCGATGCAAACCCAGTTGATAGGAGCCAGTAATAACGATGTTGCCTTAGACTATTTATTATTAGTTTGTGTATCAGGCGCTTGGCCTGGAAACAGGGTTTTTTGAAGTTCTGGCGCGTAACGTAAGGCCATGTCACTGCTGATCTTGTTGCCGTGGCAAATTTCACTATATAGTTTGGCACTGGGACGCCATGTTCGCTTTTGTGTCTCTGGATCGATTTCAATCAAACCAAATCTCTGCGTCCACCCTCGCTCCCACTCAAAGTTATCCACTAAACTCCAATGATAATAGCCCATAACTGGGAAGTTGAAGCTTATAGCTCGCCACACCTCACGCAAATGGGAAAGGATGTAAGCGGGTCTTAATCGGTCACTCATATCAGGCAGGCCGTTTTCGCTGATGTATATTGGACGGCGATATTGCAATACCGATTTGATCGTCTCAAATAATCCGGAGGGATACAGTTCAAAAAACCCGTCTTCGGTAGCGGCCGAGCCAGCGGGGATATCCTTTTCATATAAACGTCTTGATCGTATTGGAAAGCGAACCAACGACCTCGAATAATAATTGATACCGACAAAATCGATGCTACCAGCCAAATGCTTAATGCTGCCGCGACCAATCGGCAATCTTAATCGGCCCGTCGCTACGCTATCTAACCAAAGTTTGTTGAAAAAATTTGATACCTGTTTGGCCCACCAGCGATCGAGCATATTGCCAGGTGGCCAGGCATGAATCGGGCGAATGTGCTTGGCCGTGCCGACTAAGGCATTGGGAACAGATTGCTTGATTGTATGATATGCAGCAGCATGTGCTTCTAGCATATGACGAACCGCTCTCAGCCCAGCCAGCCAGCCACGCTCTACTGGTTCAGGAAAGTGTCGATCCAAATAGCGATTCAAGAAATACACCATGGGCTCGTTAATGGTAATCCACTTCGGAATGAGGTCACCGAGTCTATCTACAACAATCGCTGTGTATCGGCGAAAATAATCTATGGCTAAATCAGTATCAAAATCTCCTTTTTCTCGAAACCACAGTGGATTTGTGAAATGATGGAGCGTCACCATAGGTTCAATACCGCGTGAATGCATTGCCTTAAGAATCTCGCGGTATCGATCTAAGGCCTCTTCCGAGAATACGCTAGGCTCGGGCTCAATTCGACTCCATTCGATTGATAAGCGATGTGCTTTTGTCCCCATTTCGGCTGCCCTGTCGAGGTCCGCTTCGGCATTCTGCCACCAGTCACAAGCCCTTCCTGACTGAGAATTGTCGAGTATATTGCCATCTTTTTGTTCCCAAAGCCACCAGTCATTGTTGTCGTTATTGCCTTCAACTTGGTGTGCAGACGTAGCTGTTCCCCAGACAAAATCAGAAGGAAAATACATTGTCGCCTGAGCCATTGATTTGACCTCGCCTCCTGGGCACCTTTTGATTGATTATTTCCCCCCTGTTATACTTGGGCCATTATAATCTTTTAAGATTCAAGTGACGACAATAGCAATTGCCGCCATTGGAGGCAAATGTGAGGAATCTTGTTCCCCCAAGTGGCTATTATTATCCCAACCGGATAGCTCGTATATTCATGGAGGCTATGGAAGAGGTAATGGGGCGAAATGGCCTCAATGCCCTGCTAAACCTCACTGGGCTTACTCAATATAGAAATCAGCTGCCACCAGCCAACCTAAATAAAGAATTTGATTTTGCTGATTTCTCCAACCTGAATCAGGGTGTGCTGGATATTTATGGGCCACGTGGCGGCCGAGGATTGTCTTTACGTGGAGGTCGGGCTACTTTCGATCGCGGCCTAAAAGGATTTGGCGCCCTGGCTGGTGTAGGTGATTTGGCTTTTCGCGTTTTACCCGAAAGAACGAAGGTGAAGATCGGGTTGCCAGCATTGGCTCGAGTTTTTTCACAGTTTAGTGACCAGATCTCCTACGTCGAAGATAAAGGCGATCACTACTTATATTACATCGATCGTTGTCCAGTTTGTTGGGGCAGGCAAAATGACCGGCCAATTTGTTATGTAGCTACCGGTCTTTTGCAAGAAGGACTTCGTTGGGTTAGCGGCGGCCGCATGTATCGGGTAGATGAGATTGAATGCGTGGCTACCGGTGGCAAGACCTGTCTATTTAAAATCGACAAGGAACCTGTCGCTTAGTGCCATTCGTTCGTGTATGAGCAGCCAATTGTGCTGACCTAAGGATTGGATTCGATCCAACAAAAAATTTTATAACTAATTTTGTTAGGCTCGTCTTTGCTGTGGAAGATGACTTTCAGGATTGATAGTTCTTTAGAGATAAATATTATCGCCAGTTTAGGGGCTAGAGATAGCCCTTGTTTTATTTAATCTCTATGCCAAAATCACTCATTGTTACTCTGGCCTGTAACGCGGCAAAAGATTTGCCTGTCATGACCAATGAAATTTGAGCGCAAAGAGTACCGGACCTGGCGACCCGGGGAGATCCTTTAGCGCTATCAAGATAGCAGGCCAATGAGACAAGACACTGAACCATCTAATGGCCCTGAGGGAAGCCAAAAAAGCACGTTTGGCGTTGGAATTCAAGAACATCGGGCAACTAAACCCCAATGAGTAGGCTAAAAACATATCGTTCTGACATTTTGATTGTGGCAGGAATGTTCATCCTGCCACTTTTGTTGTTTGCTCCCGTTACTTTGGGCAATCACACGATGGTGCCGGCCGATAACCTATTCCAATGGGCACCCTGGACTGCAGCAGCCTCAGACTTTGATTTTAGCTTTCCTCACAATAGCCTCCT
>JBFFVR010000108.1:0-5357 GCA_041570685.1 Promineifilaceae bacterium (SeqCode) | reverse complement strand
GCGTAGACGATAAAAAGGATCGCTACCTGAAGTATTAACGTGATCAGATCAAGGGAGCCGGCAGTTAATCGAAGGGTCACAATAGCTACAATCGTAGCTGCTATAGCCGCCAAAGCAGGCTTCATAAATGTTCGATCAAAAGGCAGAATACGGAATAGGTACCAAACTTCGACCATTCGCAAGTTATTAACAACCGCGTTAACAATTAATGCCCCCACGGCCGCTCCAATGAGGCCATATCGAGGAATGAGCAGGATACTGACACCGATGGAGAGAACTAACTGTATAATTGAGTTAGCAAGTTTAAGTTTAGTGTAACCGGTCATGTCGATGATAGCACCGCAAATACCCGTCATGGCATCGATCAATTCAGCAACCGCGAGTATCCTCAAGGCTATTGCCCCGCCAATAAATTCATCACCATAAATAGCCAGGATTGCCTCGGAAAAGAACATCAGGACTAGAAAAATGGGAATGTTTATTGTGACTGCCCAACGTCCAGTTGTGTGGTAAATGTTGGCTAATTGAGCGCGATCATCATCCGCATGAATCTCGGCTATGATGGGCCTGGCCGAGGTGCTAATTGAATTTAAAGTCATCCGGCCAAGCAAGTTGGTTCGGCTAACAACAGCAAATATACCCACGCCTGCCGCCGTATAGAATGTGCCCAACAACAAAGTTTGTATATTAGCGCGAAAAGTTCTTAACAGTCCCGAAATCCACACCGGAACCGAAAAGCTAAGAAGTTCTCGCCGATTGTGTTTGGCAAAACGCAAACTTCTGTTTAACGGAAATTCCCGGTGCAGGAAATAGAGCAATAAGGCGGCGACGATAATATTGGCCACCCCGAAAATTACAACGGCATGAATCGCCTTCATGCCAATGACAAACATGATGGCGATCAATACGAGACGAACCAAAACCTGAACAACGTTTTGGGCGATCACCCCATAGTGCATCTTCTTGAAACCCCGAGTTGCCCCGGCCACAACAGTGCTCATTGTCATAAAAGGAATAACGATGGCCATTATTTGTAACAAAGGTACCAATTCAGATCGATCGTAAATCTGCTCGGCTACAACGTGGGATAGGGTGAAAAGCCCAATGGCCATTAATGTGCTCAAGAGTAGGGATAGGCCTATTCCTAATTGAAGCAGTCCCCATAATTCCGCTTCGTCCTTACGATTGCGATAAACAGCAACATATCGCACCAGGGTCGTATGCAAGCCAAAGGCAGCAGCACCGGCGATGACGGTCGCCGTGCTCAAGGCAATTGAATAAAGACCATAATGGTCGGCGCCCAGGGCGCGAGCCATGAGGTAAACCACGAGGAAGCGTGTAGCATAAGCAAACAGACGGCCGGAAGCGACGATGCTACCGCCTTTTGCGGCCGACATCGTATTCTCAGTGTAATTTCGGGTCGATTGTGCTTCTTGCACTGCCGTTGACACGCTTTGTTTTACGGTCATAGAGTTGATGTTATCCGCTTATCAGCGACGATTTTAGTTACGATTGGGTTGATAAACCGAATCCCTGATCGGTGTTAATGAGCTCTTTGACATCGGATTTCAGGATCCGGCCATCCTTACCGGACCCTCTTACTGTGTGAAGATCGATGCTGTACTCCCTGGCCAATTTTAGGGCCGCTCGAGTTACCTTTACCCCCAACTCTTTTGAACTCTCTTCCAGTTTTGCGCCTGATTTGCCATCCGAGTTCTTCGAATATCTTTCGCTCGATATTCCATTAGCTATGACTCCAATCTTGCCATTGTTATCATCATGGCCATGATCTCGATCATGCGTACCGCCGTTTGACGGTGCTTCGATTAGGGGGGTGAATTCGCTTTTAATCGCGTGCTCGGGTATTCCATTTACCGGGCCGGCTGATAATTTGGCCGCTGGCCGCGGTAGAGCAGGAAACATGGCTCCCTTGAAGACAACCTTTCCATAAGTGCCACTATTGGCATCGTGCAAAGCCTCCTCCGCTCTAGCCAATAATACTTCCTCGTCTAAATCGCTAGCTCTAAGCTCGACGACACCAGCCACGATATGGAAATAAGACAAACTCTCTCTTTCATCGAGAGAGGACGGGGTTGAACTTATTTCAATACGCAAAGTTTCCACCCGTCCTTTCGCCCGTTCACCAGTGAGATCGAGCATCATAAGAGCAAAGGTTTCATCATCGAAGCGAGCTAACACATCCTCATCACGCAAATAGGGACCAAATAAGGCGGCGATTCTTGGCAACAGTTCCTTTCTTAAAGAGGAGGCTGCCTCCTGTCCAATACCATGATTTTTCATGGCTATTAAAGCTAGAGAGAGGGGGCGGCCGTGTCGCCTGGCTCGGCTTAATTCTTGATTCAGCCGCATTTCAAAAAAGTCAAACGTGTAAACGCCAGTATCAGGGTCGATAATATCGAAATGCCCGGCTTTCCCTTCTGACTTGCCCAAATAATCAACCAGAAAAATAATCGCTAAACCTAAAGCCAAGCCAATTACAAATCCAATCGCTAGATTCACGGGTAAGTTCGGGCCGATCGGCCGGGTTGGCGTTTCTGCCCGGTCAAGTTGTTCTAACTCAAAAACGTCATACAGGTTGTTTACGAAGTTAATCGTCTCAACGCTTACTGTTTCAGCAAAATCTCGAACGACATCCGGATCAGTCCCTTTGACGGCAATGGTTAGGATATTGGTTCCTGCCAATACCCGGCCGCTAACCGATAGGTCTTTTTGCTGATTTTTACTCAATCCGAGGTCTTCCGCAGCCTTACCCTTAATCGAACTACTATTGGCTATCTCTGCGAACGTATTATTGATCTCAACCCGACGACTCAGGGTATCAAGGGTACTCACGAACTCATCCTCAACAATCAGGGAGCTATGGGGGCGGATTACGAAGGTTGTATTCGCTTCGTAAATCTCTGATTGTCGCAGAGTGAATAATAGGGTGCCTGCTAAAGTAACCATCACGCAGATGGGCAACCAATACCAGTGTTTTAGGAAGGTTCGGATAGAAGTCTTTAATTCCATGGTTTTACCTACTTGGTTTTAATCACCTGGTATCGAGTAACCATCAATCACTCTTAAGCTACTCCAACCAACGTATAAAAACCAGTATGACCGCTAGATTCGCTTAGCGGTTAGACCCGTTCAACTTGACGGGATTCAAATCGGTAGCCAACTCCATGAACACTATGAAGATAGGCTGGTCTCTTTGGATCCTTCTCCAACTTGCGACGCAATTGCCAGATAAAGGCATGAACATATTCCGAGTTCGTCTTATACCGTTCTCCCCAGACGTTGGCCAGTATTTGCTTGAAGGTACAGGCTCTACCCGCATTATTCACGAGATAAGTTAGAAGCTCAAACTCAGTGGCTGTAAGTCTGACTTGACTGCCGTGGACGCTTACTCGGAAAGCAACAGGATCGATGGCTAAGTTACCATCATCGTAAAGGGTGCCGTTCTTACTCACATTTGTCAGCGCCCGGCTCAGGGCAACGTCGGCTCTGGCTGCGAGGACCTGTTCATCAATTGGTCTGGTCACGTAATCATCGGCGCCCGCATTCAGGCACTCAACGATTTCATCGTGATTATCGACAACTGTAATCATGATGACAGGCACGTCGGTCAAGCGTCGAATCTGGCGCAAGATCTCTATGCCCCTCTTGTCAGGTAGCACAATGTCTATCATCACTAAATCCGGTCGCAGCCTGTAAAACTCGCGCAAGCCTTGCCCCCCGTCGTACGCTGCGTGAGCAAACGCCCCTTGGGCTACAAAAGAACTAGCGATCATCTCGCATAAAGATGGATCATTATCAATTATAAGGATAGTTTTGCCTTTCAATTTTACCACCCCCAAATTGTGGTTTAGTACGGGGAACCAATCTGTTCCCAACCTAGATCAAAAAGGAAAAAATCGAAACTTTAGAAAATTAGTGGCTGGGAAGTTTATATTGTTGCGGAAATGGGCCCCAGCGGACTTAAGTGATTCATCACCGGTCAGCGTTCCCATCAGATTGAACTTACTATCCTGAGTTTACTAGTGGGTGCGCCAATTCAGGCAGTTGACAAGCTCCGCAGTTATCTGGTGGATTACACCAGGAAAATCGACAAAATATAACGGCCGCTCCGGAGCGATGGCTACAACAGAGCGCCTTTAAAGCGAACGCCAGCTAATTAAGCGGCCGTCCTCGGCCTCGTGACCGCCTGGGACGCTTATTCACCGGCCTACTGACCTTCCCAGATACCTTCTCAAGTCCTGAAGGCGTAATTCGCAATCGAACCGAATTGTTGAGGGAAGTTAATAACACATAGACACGATCACTAGGTGTGGTCGGTCCTTCGAAAATAGCCAACATATCTTTGAACGGGCTACTCGTAATTTTGACCATATCGCCTGGTTTGAGTTGATGATTAGGATTAGGCGTCTTAACATCTAATTCGGCTAACTTTTTACCAATTAAATTGATGATTTCGTCGGGTACAGCTACCGGCCTGTCACCATAACTCACCAGGCGTATAACACCTGGCACCCAGCGCCAGAGCGCCGGATTATCCACCTGCAAATCAACGCGAATAAACAGGTAGCTAGGAAAAAAAGGAACGCGGCGCTGCGTCTTTTGAGACGTCGTCGTGGTTATTTCTGGCAGATAAGTTTCGATATCGTGTTGCTGTAACACCAAAGCGACTGCTCTTTCACTTCTTGGTTTGGTGTATAGCGTGTACCACCGCTTCATCTTTCAAATACCCTCTGCTAAATCGATCGCCTTTTAAATTTCTTTTCTGCCTAACTTTGCTCGATGACTTGGCCTCGAACTGCCACTTTGTTTGGTGGTGGCAAGTAGAGACGCCAAACGGGCTATATGCTGATGGCAACAAAAGCGATACTCAGCTTTTATAGCCAAACAACAACCACCGGACACAGCACTTCCAAATCTGCATTACATGCATGCCAAAGACTGTGCTGGCAAATATTCAGCTTTTATAAGACGACTGCGATTTGTTGGGAGGTGTATTGCTCCTGCACCCCTAAGGGCTGCCGGAAAGCTCTTTTTAAAAACTAGTCAGGGCTCATTCTGACTATAGATAGCGCCGCTTTCCGGGCATCTCGCTGCAATGAATTAGCCGCGAAGCTTCCTCCTAATACCTAACTCTGCATCTTTCCCTAAGATACCTCCGTTCTAATTACTCTACGCATAGCGTGAGTACCGTGCAAGGACTCAACGAAAAGAAGTATACCACATTATTCTGAACATTTTCTAAAAATATATTTAAATCTTTAGCATTCCTTGAAATTGCTGCGGTGAGAGGAATTGTTGAGAATGTTATCTAGTAGAATAGGTGGGCTATAAAACTC
>JBFFVR010000107.1:0-5363 GCA_041570685.1 Promineifilaceae bacterium (SeqCode) | reverse complement strand
CTGCAATAGATGAGTCATTCGGGCCTGTGTCAGAGGCTCTCCAATAAGCGACAAGTTTGCTTCAATTTCAAGATCGAGGATATAGCTCGGTTCTACCCATGAAGGGGTGCTTAGATCGCCGCCACATAGAATATAGGCTAGCTTGTTGCCAAGTAACTGATCATGTTCGGAAGCATAACCAGCCCAGCCAAGAGAATGTACCGCCAGTCGCAAAGCCGCTAGCAAATCACGACCTCCAGCATAAATGAGTTCCTTTTCCGGTGGCCTTGCTCCTGATTGAACCAAGAACAATGCCCTATCTTTTGCCCTTTGTAAGCGGTGTTCGCCATTCATAACAATTTCATCTTCAGCTTGCAAGTAGCCTAAAGCCTTGTCTTCCCAGGCACTTGCTCCAACTTTTGCGATGGCAATCTGCTCAAATATCTCCTGCATTACCGGGACTATATCGGCATTTCGAGTCCTCATGACAGGGCTTACTTTTCGGGCAAGAAGTTCCTTGCAACCTCCGCCACCAGGAATAACTCCTGCTCCAATTTCAACAAAACCCATATAAGTTTCGTGGTCGGCAACGCTTGACCAACCTGCCATTGTAAGCTCTACACCACCGCCTAAAACACGCTGATGAGGGGCTGTAATTACCGGCTTGGGTGCATGTCGTAACTGGAAAAAGACGTGCTGTCCTCTCCTAAGCATCTCCTCGAGTTGATCCCACAAACCCTGAGATGCAGCGATAACGACCATGGCCAGATTCATGCCAATACAAAAATCTTGACCATTATTACCGATCACAAGCGCATCAAAGTCAGTATCCAATCGTACCAAGGCCTTTTCTGCCATTTCGACAAAATCGACATCCAAGGCATTGATCTTGGGCGAATGTAACTCAAGAAGTGCAACGCCATCACCCATATCATACAAACTGGCGCTCAAATTTTTCTCAAGAGTCTTTTCGCCTTCTTTTAGTTGGTTGACTGTTAGGGATTTGGAATCTTTTACAATTGGCCGATAAGACATGGACTCAAAATCAAAGAATCGTCCGTTCTGGTAGAAGGATTCATTCCCTTTTTCCAACATAAGTTGAACCCATTTAGCCACTGAATAGCCTGCTTTTTTCATTGCCTTGGCAGTATCCCGCACTCCTAACATATCCCATATCTGGAAGGGGCCTGCGTCATGAGCAAAACCCCAGCGCATCGCGTTGTCAACATCAACAATGCTGTAAGCGATCTGCGGTGCAACCTCAGCGGCATAGGCAAGAGAAAAGTAGAGTGTGTTACGAACATACTTAACGGCCCGGTCTTCATCTTGTTCTAGTAAAGTGGGAAGTCTCTTCTGCAAAGATTCGATTTTGCGTACAGCACCGACCGACTCAAATCTCACTTTTTCAGGTGCCTTGTATTCCATCTTCACAGGATCGAGGGTCCAAAATTCTCGTTTTCCATCCACGAAGGTTTTTTTATAGAAGCCTTGCCCACTCTTATTTCCTAACCAATTATTTTCCAGCATTTGACCAATGACGGCCGAATTGCGCTCACTTCTCAAAGTTTCTCTATATGGATCGTCTGGTATCGCATCATACAGGTTAGTCGATACATGACCCATAACATCCAAACCAATAAGATCCAACAACCGGAAGGTTCCAGTTTTCGGCCGGCCAATCAGCGGTCCTGTTATTGCATCAACCTCTTCTACTGAATAACCCTTTTGCCAGGCATAATCCAGGCTAAACGAGTTGGAGACGGCGAAAAATCTATTACCGATGAAATTGGGAGTGTCCTTGCAAATGACGACCCCTTTTCCCAACACATCCGAGCCAAACCGGACCATAAAATCAAGTACTTCAGGACTTGTTTTAGAGGTTGGGATGATCTCTAGCAACTTCAAGTAACGGGGTGGATTGAAAAAATGGGTTCCGAGAAAGTGAGCTTGAAAATTATCTGAACGACCATCCGCAATCTTATGGATTGGGATTCCTGATGTATTGCTACTGACAATGCAATCGGGTTTGCAAATTCGCTCGATGCGTTCCATCAACGACCGCTTTGGCTCCAATTGCTCGATGATTACCTCAATTATCCAATCACATTCGCGCAATTTATCGAAATCGTCTTCGATATTGCCTATTTCGATTAATCGAGCCCTGTCTTCGCGCGCGAGGTTTGCCGGTTTTGCTTTTTTCGTGCGTTCGAATAAGTCTTGCACCAAACGGTTTCGCGCTAGAGGATTATCTATTTCTCCTTCACCAAGTTCTGGTGTAACGATATCCAGCAGTACTACTTCGATACCAATATTGGCTAGATGGGCAGCTATTCCGCCCCCCATTGTTCCGGCACCAATGATGGCTACTTTGTTTATCATGTAAGTCATTGAATTTTCTCCCAGTTAATGCCTAAGAGGCCGGCTAAATGCCCAAAATCTCTTTGAGACAGAACTTAATTATATATGTGACAAATCACTTCAGTTCATGCCTGGAATAGCCCAATATGCTGCGGGCGACTATCAACAAATTAATCTGCCTGGTTCCTTCATATATATCATTTATTTTGGCATCTCTCAT
This sequence comes from Promineifilaceae bacterium (SeqCode), assembly GCA_041570685.1. Lineage (GTDB taxonomy): Bacteria > Chloroflexota > Anaerolineae > Promineifilales > Promineifilaceae > UBA11865. The sequence goes on along the minus strand of JBFFVR010000107.1, from coordinate 2,806 downwards.
CCACTTTTCCACTAAAAGTTCTTGCGAATATCCAAGCGGTCCAAGTAACTCGACCGATTTTTGGGTTATCCAGGTGACAATCCCCCCGGCATAAGCTTTGCACATACTTGCCTCGAGTCTGTTAGTATGACCATGATCCATTAACGAAGCAGCCCGCAAAGTTAATAGCCATGCTGCTTTATGAACGGCCTGCATTTCAATTAAGTCACGTTCAACAGCCGATAATCGAAATAGAGGCGTTGTATAATCGACATTAATCCCTTCAGCCGCCAGCAGTTCCTGCGTTGTCTCAAGAGCAGCACGAGCAACACCCATTGCACTCGCGGCGACAACGGGGCGCGACAGGTCGAATGTTTTCATCGCCCCTTTAAATCCCTTCGTTGTTTTACTGTCTTGCGTCTGGATCTCAGCACTTCCAAGCAAGTTATCATTTGGTATACGGGCGTCGTCAAATACGATTGAGGCCGTGTCGCTGGCCTTAATTCCCAGTTTTTCCTCTAGCTTCGCGATATAGACGCCTGGTGTTCCAGCTTCGACCACAAAAGGTTTCATGCCAGATCTTCCGGATGTCGGATCAACTGTTGCCCAAACTACAACAAAACCTTCCGACTCTTCTAATGCCAGTGACCCATTCGTACAAAATATCTTCTCACCATTTAATATCCACTCATTAGACTCCTTATCCAATGCTGCTGTGGTTTTAATGGCACTGGTGTCAGATCCGGCACCGGGCTCAGTCATAGCCATAGCACCCCACTTGGCTTCACCCTCTGTAAATCGTTTAAGAAATCGCGTCTTTTGGTCTTCAGTTCCTACAGCTTCGATCGCTGCGCCGCCCAGTGCGGAATCAGGCGTACAAAGATATTGGCCGGCATCTCCCCAACTTAGCGTTTCAACCAGTAGCACAAGTCTTAAAGCAGTCGTCCGCGTCTGCCCCTTTTCAGGTAATTGATCATCACCCGCCGCCTCAAATCGGCGCTTATTTTGACCTTTCAGAACCGGCCACATGATATTTATGTATTCCCAGGGCCTTTCGTGTTCGTTCACATCATAATATCGCGATTTGCTTCTCATCACCTGGGAAGCAACCATATTTGCCAACTCCAATTCTCTTGTTATCTTTTCAGGTATGGCAAAATTTATCATCACGAGCTCCAGATATTTCTAAATGTATTGTTGCCGTCCAATTAAACGACGATACTGAATCGCCGAAAATCAATTAAGCCATTGCTAAACCATCAAAAGAGGCAAATCCACGCGCGTTTCGCAACCAAAGCTCCACAGGAAATTCACGACTATATCCATAACCACCCAGTATTTGAACCGCACTGTCAGCAACCTTCATTACCATTCTATCGACATAGTATTTCATAAGAGTAGCTTCTTGGTTTATCTTTAGACCCAAATCCAGCTTCCAGGCCGCCTCCCAAACCAGTAGTCTGGCGGCATCGATTTCAATAGCCATTTCTGCCAACATAAAGGCAATAGATTGTCGCCTGGCAACAGCTTCTCCAAATTGAATCCGGTTTTTTGCATATTCGCGGGAATATTCATAACCAGCCCTGGCCACACCGACTGCAGCGGCCGCCAAGGCAACTCGACTATGATTCAATATTTCATCAAAATCAATACCTGATTTGCCCCCTAATTTTTGTTCCGGCTTTACAGGACAATCTTCCAACTTAAGGCGGAACATTGGCAAAGCATGAATTCCCATCAATTTTTCTTTTTCGAGTACGGCTAAGCCCTCTGAATGCCGATCGAGGACAAACGCTTGCGTCATTCCTCCTTCATTGGCGTACACAAGAAAGTTTTCTGCTTCTAGTGCCAACGGAACTAAACTTTTGACGCCATTAAGATAATAAGTGCCGTTTTCACGTTGGGCGACAGTTTCCGGGCAGCGTGGATCAAATTGAATCCTAGGTTCAGTTAATGCTGCTGTCAGTCTTGGTGGATGCTCTGAACAGCAGTAGGGCAAGTATCTTTGCTTTTGCCCATCAGTCCCAGAAAGCATAATTGGAACGGCAAATACGGAGGGTGTCATTAGGTTGAGAGCAATAGCTAAATCGCCATATGCTAGCTCCTCAAAAGCCAATACACCTGTTAATACGGAATATTCTCCAAAACCCCCGTATTGGAGCGGGATTGCACTCGATAAGATTCCAAAATCCCAGCCCGATTGAAGGAGATCGTCAGGTACTTTTTCTTCTTCATCTGCCTCACGGAAAACCTGACGCATTTTCTCTTGGGCGAACCGTCCAATAGACTGGACCATCATTTTCTGTTCTTCGCTAATTTCAAAGTCTAACATCTCAAAACACCTGTGAAAACAAAATGGACGCCATAATTCGGTATGCTATCGAACAATCTTATCCGTCATCCTTGCTACCCTTGACATCGCTTTCACGTCATGAACTCGTACCACATCTGCACCCCGATCGATAGCAATCGATATCGCCGCAGCCGTGCCTTCGAGGCGATCGTCTGGAGGTGTATTTAGGGTATATCCAATGAAAGATTTTCTGGAAGGGCCTACGAGGAGCGGAAAACCCAGCGATCTAAATTGATTTAATTCGTTCAACAATCGCAAGTTCTGAGAAACAGTCTTGCCGAATCCAATGCCTGGATCAATGATTATCTTATCCTCGCTTATCCCGGCATTAAGGGCTAAATCGATGCATCTCTGTAACTCTGAAGAAATATCCTCAAAGAGATTATCGTAGGCGACACCTACATAGCGTCCTCCGAGCTGTGATTCTTGTTCGACATCTTTCGGCTTACTTCGATTGTGCATGATGACTACTGG
>JBFFVR010000106.1:0-5390 GCA_041570685.1 Promineifilaceae bacterium (SeqCode) | reverse complement strand
TAGCGGTGTTTCACCTCATTTCCAACCGACAAACGATCAGAAATCCGTTGAAGAATTGCGCGCTCGTTACAATCTTGGAACCAAGCCATATCTCCTTTGTGTTGGAACTGTTCAACCTCGAAAGAATTATCAGATGCTAATTCGAGCATTCTATGAGGTTGCTCAGCAATTTCCTCACAATCTCATAATCGCGGGGGGTAAAGGCTGGTTATATGATCAGATCCTGGCCGAAATTGAGGAACAAGATCTAAATGACAGGGTTAGATTTATTGGTTTTGTTGATGAACATCATTTGCCGGCATTATATAGTGAGGCTTCGCTATTTCTCTTCCCAAGCGTATACGAAGGATTTGGGTTGCCGTTATTGGAAGCAATGGCTTGCGGCGTTTCAGTCGTATCCTCCAATGCTTCATCGCTTCCAGAGGTTGTAGGGGACGCAGGGATGATATTGCCTCCAAATGATACAGCGAGATGGACGGAAACGATGATAAAACTCCTAGGTGATTCTAAACCCCGGACGGCCTTGATTGCAAAAGGGTTTTTACAGGCACGTAAGTTTTCTTGGAATGAAGCTGCCCAAAAATTGCAGCAAATTTATCGCCATCTTCTTAAGATTTAATTCAGATCAGGATAAATTTCAGTCGAATTTTGGGTTATGTGAACGACGTTATTAAGGACTTCGCATTGCTTCAAGGCGGTATATGAATGCCATCTGAAATCAGACCAACGGTACTGAGAGGCGGTTGCCTCAGCTAAGGCTGGCTCTTATAATGCTTTTCAGGAGACCTGATAATTCAGGAGGGACTTAGATTATGGAACCAATTTATCGAACCGATGGCGAATGGGTTGGTGTTTACGTGGAAGGGAATGTATTCAACGTAGATGGCGAATGGCTAGGATTTACAGCGGGGAGAGAGATTTTTGATCCAGCCGGACAGTATTTGGGTTTTCTTAGTGATGATCGGCGACTTCTTCGGAAAAAATCCTTGAGCCGCCGTCCGCCAAGATTGCAGCCGCCACCTCGGCCACCTCGGCCAAGAATACCAGCCAGCATGCCGTTACCCCCCATGATGCGCAATTTGCCCCATCACATCATCGATATGTTTGAGGAATATCCTGAACGATTGGTTTACGTTTCAGAAACACGTCCTGATATGGACTGATTTCTACAACCCACCCCCAAAATTTCTTCTATGGAAGCCAAACCAAGCAATATCTCAAGAGTAACTCTTACGCAATTAATGGGACCGGGCTCTGCAAATACGTTGGGTAATGTTCATGGTGGATATATCATGAAGTTGTGTGACGAGGCGGGAGGTATGGCTGCCAGCAAGCACTCTCGGCGCCCAGTGGTCACCGTTGCTATCGATTCCATGACATTTCACTCGCCAGTTCATATTGGTAATTTGGTAACCGTGACAGCCGAGGTAACTTGGACCGGGCGGACATCCATGGAAACTCGTGTTGTGGTTATTGCGGAAGCAGTATTGACCGGAGAGATGACCCATACGAATACCGCTTACTTTGTCTATGTGGCACTCGGCGAGCAAGGTCGTCCGACTCCTGTTCCCCCCTTGCTCTGCCAGACAGAAGAAGAAAAGTCTCAATTTGAAAGGGCTGCGGAGCGCCAGGCTCATCGTTTGCGATCCAGCGATTAATCAATTCAATGACGAATCGTAATTCTCAATTACTGAAAATTCTCCGAAGTGAATCGGCCGCTCAGCGTGTTTTACAAACGACACAAGTTGATTTTGGCCTAAATGATGTGGAGCCGTTCCCTTTCTTGGCGATTGTCGGTCAAAAAGAATTGAAGCTCGCGCTTATATTGGCTGTTGTAAATCCTCTGGTCGGGGGGGTACTCCTAATTGGTTCAAGAGGCACTGCAAAAACCACAGCTGTTCGATCCTTGATAGATCTCCTTCCACTTCGTCGTCGAAGTCTCTGTCCAAATGGGTGTACCGAGAAGATGCTTGATCAATTTGGGCTTGATGGTATATGCGATTCTTGTGCAGAGCGTGTTGGGTACGGTGAGCCCCTTTCCACCGAAGATCGCGTGCGAATTGTCGAACTTCCGCTTAATGCAAATCTTGATGATGTAGTTGGCGGCATTAATGAGCGACTTGCGCTGGAACAGCGCAGGCTGCGATTGGAAAGAGGATTGCTTGCCCAGGCAAATGGAAACATTCTTTTCATCGATGAAGTGAATTTGCTGGATCCCGCCATTGCAGACGCTATTTTAGATGCGGCTTCTCAAGGATATTATACAGTACGTCGAGGACCATTGAACCTCCAATATCAGGCTCAGTTTATCTTGATTGGTTCAATGAACCCTGAGGAAGGTCGCCTTAGACCACAGATAATGGATCGCTTTGGCTTAAGAGCGGTTACAAGTGGACTTGAAGGTCCCGACTCACGATATCAGGCCTATGAACAGGCGATTTCTTATCGACGAAATCCGGCTCAATTTGCTTCTGCTTATGCCGATTCTTCCATGATGTTTGCCGAAGAGATTGAAAAGGCGATAGCTAGATTACCGCAGGTTAGTGTTAATGATGAGGCTAGGTCATTGGGACTATCCCTAATTAAAGAGCTGGAAATTGATTCTAGTCGAGCTGAAATAACTTTGTTTGAAGCAGCTAGAGCATACGCTGCCATCGATGATCGTCTTGAAGTTTCAGAGGCAGATATTGAATCTGTATCTCGTATTGCATTGCGAATGAGACAAAGCTCCGGCATAACAGAATTTATGAACGCGCGCAGAAATGAGGATGACCACCTTTTAGAGCTTTTGAATCGTCTTCGGCAAGAAAATAGTAAGGAACCAGGCACTGAACCTGAAAAAGACGAATCTGCATAGCGTGGCCCTTACGATCTTAAAATTGGGTTTCACGATAATCCTATTGGCTTATTTCTTAGTTTGGCTCCCACAATCTGTGGTTGGTTTGTCCTTTATTGGCCTAGAGATAGGCGAGTGGGTCAAGTTCTTACCACAATTTCGCTCCGGTGAACTTTCTTTAAACCGCAATCTTTTTTATCTTCCCCCAATTACTTTAAGTCTAATGATAATTGCCTGGACATTTGGTTGGCAAAATCGACGGTGGCGAACATGGGCAATTAGAGTTGTCGCGATAATGGTAGCATGTCTCGCGTTTCCGGCCCTAGAAGTCATTATTGATGAACAATCAGATCAATGGTTGTTCCGTTTACAGCTTATTACGCTTGTCTTCATTGTAGCGATTCTTGCTCCCCTTTTTGGGCGTCTATTGTCTTCACTTACGAGTCAATACACTTGGCTAACGATTATTCTATTAGGGCTTATTGGTGCTGTCTGGCCAACATTGGCCTACCTAACAATTCGCCCGGTGGCGTCCGAACTATTTGCCAATCCGGTAGGGATAGGGCCAGGGGTACTGCTAAATATTGCTGGTCATGTGCTGGCCATCATAGCCGCCGTCATCCTATTAATTGACTCCCGAAGCGGTTATCAGCTAAAAAAAAGTATCGATACTAGCTAGATACAAAAAAGACGATGCCTGGCATCGTCTTTGTCATGAGAAATAGCCTTTAATTTATTATCTGCGATAATGCCAGGTACTCCCCTATCCAGAAGTCATGTGCTCATCAATATAACTGACTGCTTCTCCCACTGTCGTAATCTTTTGGGCCTCTTCATCTGAAATTTCGCCTTCAAATTCTTCTTCAAAAGCCATAATTAATTCGACAAGGTCCAAAGAATCGGCTTCCAGATCTTCACGGAATCGGGCCGCTGGAACGACTTGATCTTCATCTACTCCAAGTAGGTCGACAATTATGACTTTTACTCGGGTTTCTGTCTCGCTCATTTAGTGTTCTCCTTAGCATGTATTTGCTGACACAGCACCGCAATTTTAGGAGTGATGGCCAGATTGTCAAGTGAAACTGCTTAAAATTATTTTGCTATAGACCCCACTAGGTCGTACGGGTAGGCCATACAGCCTAAAAATCTATGAATTAAAAATCGAAAACTAGACGCCAATGAACGCCTCACGCTAACTAATGCTGAAGCACTAATGGCATAAACCCGACAGTCGCTAACAAGTTACGAGCTAATTAACTTTACTCTTTTCTAGCAGTAGCCAGACATTAAGCGCGAGAAGGATAACGAATGCATAGGCAAGATCTACAAGGAAATAACTGTGATCAACAAGTCCGTGGGCCAGAATGTAAATGAGCGAACCAAACGTACCTACTGTTACAGGATACCATGATTTTTCGACCAGATTGAGGAGTTTAAGATTAATACGAATATAGGATATAAATAACCAAATTCCGCTTGCTAAGCCCAAAATTCCAAGGCGGCTCGTGAAATCAAGGAATAGATTGTGAGGATGGCTAAGATTTGGTTCCTGCCAGGCAGCTTCAAGAATATAGCGTCCCCGATATTCGTATAGAAAGTTGTCGAGGCCTACGCCGATAACTGGATGATCTCGAATCATATTGATTGTTGATTGCCAGAGATTCATTCGGAAAAAACCGGTTGCCCCTTGGGGATTAAGCCGGCCGGCGAGCTGAGGAATTTGAAAGGCAATCAAGATAGCAAATAATCCTAGTGTTCCGGCCCCGATTAGCCAAGGCCACAACCTACCTCCAACCGATCTTCTCCATAGGATTAACACCAATAAGAGAGCTGCTGGCAGTCCTAAAAAGAAGGCTCCTTTACTGAAGCTTAGGATCATAGCCAAACCTACCGGAACTAAGGCAAGGGTATAACTAATTCGCCGTCGGCCACTTCCCATTATGGTCATTGATACCAAAATTGGAATAATTCTACCAAGGTAAAGAGCTACATTATTCGGCGAGCCATAAACTGATCGCAATCTCATCAGTCCACCTTCAGATGTGATCAGATTTTGTCCAGTAAAGTATTGCCAGAGACCGATAGTCCCTACTGTCACAGCTCCTAAGATAAATGCATCCAGGATCGTCCACATTTCTCGGTCTTTAGGTCTAAGAAAGCGAAAAAGAAAATATAAAATTGCTGGTTCAATGATAAGTACACGCCATTCGTTGGTAGCAACATCAAGGCGAGCAGTGAATATGAGGGATATCGTGGCGACGAGGCTGAAGGCGATTACGGCCCAATCGGCTGGAATAATCTTCCCAAAATTCTGCCGCCAAGCTGTTTCATTGGTGCCAGCCAATCTATCTATCAATATCCTCGCCAGAACTGCTATCAAAGTTACCAGGAGAAATATTTCAACCGGCGAAAAAAGGTAGCCGGCCATGGGCTTTGGTTTTACATAAAATGGTACCGAAAAGGCGACGAGGGCTAATCCCCAAGCAGGTCGGAGATATATCAAGATAAAGAGTATGAGTAGCGCAATTAGGTAGGCTAGGAAGGAAGGAGCAAT
>JBFFVR010000105.1:0-5427 GCA_041570685.1 Promineifilaceae bacterium (SeqCode) | reverse complement strand
AGTGCTCGTAAGGACGAGGCAACAGAGGTGGGATTCGCCGCGGAGACTAGGCAATGTCGCACACCTGGCAATGCCGCTTGTATTTTGCGTTTTTCGATTCGGGAGAGCACTTCAGCTTGGATGGTTTCACTAGAATTCCCCACCAGTTTGATCAGATCATTGTCCAGGGTCTCTACGGCTGCATCCTCCAACATATCAAGAGCCAGACGTACTTCCAACAAATTTTCGCTTTCAAAGAGTCGCTCGACCAGGCCTAAGCTGGAGCTATCATCAAGCGATATTTCGGCCGAATCGAGGGCCCTGCGACGAATCGCCTGCATCAATGAAGTTGCATAATGTCGATAGGTAGAAAAACCAAAGATAGCCCAAAGAACAGTGATAAACAGGGTGAAGTAAATGATATGGATGATAGAAAGCCCGTCGATGGCACTAAATACCAGCAATAGAATACCTATTAGACCATGGGCAATAGGCACCCCTATGCCTTCTACACCTGTCTGGACGGTGACCCGGTCGCTTGCAGGGAGGGCTTGATACGCTGTATTGATAGAACCTCGAGTCGTGCCATCTGTAAGGGTAATATCGACGATAAAAGCCGACATGACCAACCAGAAAAACAAACCGCTCGAAGCGCCAAAGGCAAATAAAACGATAATTTCTAAAATGAGAATGATTCCGTCAACAACCGGATTGGCGGCAAGCCCAAATTTCAACCCAAAACGAACAAATAACAACCCGGCAAATAATGATAGGAAGAGAATATCAACCAGATTAAGGGCTAGCCGGTAATTACCCATGAACGTCGCCAGCGATTGGCTATCGGTGAATCGAGCGGCCGCCTGGTCTAGCATCATGAAATCTAGCAACTGGCTGGCCATAGCCGACAACATTTGGTAAAGCACGATAACCAGGACGAATCGCTTCGCCAACAATTGCCATAAGGGTTTACTTGTTGTCTTGCTTTGTTTTGTTCCTGCCTGCACCAGTTCCGAATGATAACGACGGTCAGTAACTATCAAGAATCCCAACATGCTCAGCGCTGCCACAATACCAAAAAGCAGTAGGTTCGCTATCTGGCCAACAAATCCGGCCAATATAGCCGCCATAAACCCGCCAACCATAAAACCAATAGCGAAGCCGGCAACTACCCGGGGGAACAAAAGCTTCATTTGGCGAACATCGAACAGGCGGCCGGCTTGCCCACCCAGAATGATGAAGCCCATCTGAATGAGCAACGAGAAGGAAATCATTAATAAGAATGATATCCAGGTGGCATCTGTGAAAGTTAACCCTATCCAGGACAGCAAAAAAAACAGGGCAGTAAGCGACAGGGTGAGGATCGAAAGGGCAGGTAACTTCCAGCGTCTCTGAATCTCGGCAAACCCGTAAAAAACAATAGCACCTAGAATGGCTACTGCGATATAGACATAGGGCAGCGCCTGAGAACCAAACTCAGTTAGGAATAGCGCGCTGGCAGTTACGATGAGTAATGCCAATAAGATGCCAAGGGACACTGACTGGCCAATCAAAAAAACCAGGCGGTTATTAAAACGGCGAAATGTCCCAGGCTCGTAAGAACTGAGATCAGCCACTATTCACTCGCCTCAGAGTGAAGAATAGTGCCCGGATCCGCACTGTTTACATTGGCCATCAACTGGCCTTGATCCCGAATGCGCTGGCATAACGCTTTTATAACGCCTTGGGCTATCTCTGGACGATCAGCCATCACTTCATCAAATGGCTCTTTGTCAATCCGAAACAAATAACTGTCGGTAACGGCCGAAACCGAGGCTGAACGTGGCTCAGGATCAAGTACAGCTAACTCTCCAACACTCCTACCGGGGCCTAAACTAATGATCGGCGAGCCCTCTCTGTGAACCTGGACTTCACCTTCCACGACGATATACATCGAATCCTCGACGGCTCCTTCCTGGATGAAGATCTCGCCAGGGGCCACTTCGACCTCCTCTACGATTCTGGCGACGGAAGCCAGGGCATGGTCGGGTGTATCTTCAAAGATGTTTGCCGATTTTAGGATGACGACTCGCTCAATTGTTAGAAGCATAATTTAGCTCCAGGGTGAGAATGCCTCTTAGCCTCTATTCTCCATGTAATGGGATCAAGGGTCCCTTGTATTATGATGAGATAATAGCGACAAGCCCCGCTATTTAGGCATTTTGCTCCCTAGATTGTTATTGACCAATTATCATTGCACCCAAGTTCGAAGAGATTTTGTGCTATTCACCGCAAGTGGTCAGTAACGCCGATGGAATTTCTGGAGTAGCCTCCCGGCGATTATGACTCAATTTCTTCCGTCATTTTTGCTATTTGTTCTTTCAATTGAGCTATGTTCTTCTGTTTTTGTTCGTTTCTGAGCAATTGAGCTGCTTTAGTAAAGTAAGTATGAGATTCTAGAAATCGCAATTGGCGAATCAGCCACTCTTTTTTTGTTATATAGGTGCCAATAGCTTCGAACTCGGCTCGCAGATCCCAATTACGTGGCCAATAATCGATTCTACCTAGCACATCCAGATCCGCATCGACGACGATCTCCTCCAGTAAATTATGTGGCGATTGGGGTAAACGTGTAGCGATGATCATCCCTGCTATCTGTTCAATTTGCTCTGCCTGGAAGTCGAATTTTGGAAGTGTGCGCCGGGCGATGCCAATGCCAATAATTTCATGGTCCTTACCCTGTTTAACCCAGCCAATATCGTGATAAGCAGCCGCTACAGCAATTAACCCCAAGCTATACTCGTCTAGGTGACTCAAATCGCCAAGCTGCAAGGCGGCCGGCAACACCTCGTGAAAAGTGTGATTTAGGCTGTGATAGAACAATCCTGGTGGCAATTCGCGAGCCATACGTTCCCGGGCGTATTCGATTGCTCCTGTAAAATCCGGCTCTTTCATAAAACTAAGCCACCAAAGAAAAGATCAAATTGATATATTGCATTCATATTTTTCAGGGAGCCAACATGTTGGACTATGAGCAGGTATTGGCCAACCTGTGGTCTAGCTACTAATTATTATGCGTCCGCATTAGAATCTCGTCCAGACATCGGCAAACTCCTAAGCTAAGCGAACCAGACTGGAAACAAACAATTCAGCCGCCACTTCCCTACAATAATGAAATTGAGAGATTGAAGTTGCCTTGTTCTTTAATTACACATATCGGGAGGACAATCTTCCCTTACCACCAAGCGTAACCGTGTTTTGGTTGTAACTAGGGTAGCCTAGACTAGGATAGCCTACTGCCGGTCTTGTGCAAGTGTTTGCCTGATCGGATTCTTCAAATGCACCAGTGTCCTTCTTGCTTTCGATTTCCATCGTTCTCAGGCAACCGGCTGAAGAATAATTCTGGAGCCCAAGGTAATACGATGAACTCCTGTATTTTGGGATCTGTAAACCTCCCAATTCTGTTTCACCAGTATATTATTCAATAATTATGATGCTGCCAAACCTAGCGTCCATAGTGGACTCGCGCCCAAGCACATGGACGTCTCCAGAGTTCACACGCAAAAGAGGTGATTTCCCGGTCAATCTGTTCATAAACAAAAAAAGGCCACCCAAAAAAATCATGGTGGCCGGAAATTTCTTATTGAGAAGACGCCGATTCTATTAGCTATGACCGGGCGTTTGGCTGAACCTCTTGATCTTTGAGATCTAGGTCGCCTCGCGACCTCGGCGAATTTGTGCTGAAGGTTTGGGTCCTCTCATATGTTGTTCTTATTTTATCTCTAATGATGGTCTTTGAAATCAGCCAGATGGCTAAATTCACCTAGGCAAGTGGATAATCTTGTAAGTTTTGACCGGCTCTTCCATTCAAGCATTATTCGTTTTATGCGAATTCCACAATAGTTCCTGAACCTCACCCTTCAAAGGTAAAACAACGGCCTACTTTGAGCAACAGATAGGCATCTACTATACTCTTTGTCTAGAAAAAAACCGGATGATTTTGGGAGGATGATGCAATGCTCGTAGGTTTGATTGGTCTTGGTAATATGGGAACAGCCATAGCGAATCTCATTGCTTCCAACGGCTTCGAGGTATTGGGCTGGGAATACGATTTAAAAGTTGTCAGCGAAATCAATGATCAGGGCAAAAACTCAAGATATTTGCCCGGCATTAATCTTAGCCACAACTTGAAGGCAACATCCGAAATTAACCAGGTTGCTTCGAGCTGCGAAATAATTTTCATCGCCATCCCTTCCGTTTTCATCCGACCGACATTAGAGCCCGTGCAAGGTATCTTGAGCCAGAATGCTACCATCGTGAATATGGCCAAAGGTATCGATGCGAATACAGGTTTGACATCCTTCCAAACGATTGGATCCCTGTTTCCTACAAATAGGAAAGTCATGCTCTCCGGACCAACTATCGCTAATGAATTTGCCAGGGAAATGCCGACTGTAGTCGTTTTAGCTAGTGAACGCCCAAACGATTTGTTGAAAGTAGCTCAGGTACTTGATAATGATCACTTTCGCACCCGCTTCTCTGATGATGCTAGTGGTGTTGAACTTGGGGGCATTTTGAAAAACATCTATACCATCGGTTTGGGACTCTTTGACGGCAAACAGATCACCAGCGTGAACTTTCGAGCGGTCTATTTAACGATTGCCATGGAGGAGATCGCCAGGATCGGCGAGGCGATGGGGGCTAAAATTGAAACATTCCTATACTTGGCGGGTATTGGAGACTTGTTGGCTACCTCTTTGAGCCAGCATAGTCATAACCGGCAATTGGGTGAATACCTAGCACATGGCCTCTCACTAGAAGAAATCAAAGAAAAAATGGGGGTATTGCCAGAAGGATTTAATACCTTGAAAACTGTGCTCTATATCGCCGAAAAATTACATATTTCCATGCCCCTGGCCAGAGGACTATGGGATGTCATTCACGGCCGGTACGAAGCGGATAAATTCATCAAGGCCTTCATAAAAGATTTTGTTGACTAGAAAGTATTTCAAAATAATTTATCCAGCGACATCGCCAGACGTTCTTTAGGATTGTTCTCAGGAGAAGTTCTCACAGCCTAAGAGCTTTGGACAAGGAACGGTGCATCACCTCAACTGGCGCTTTAAAACCGGTCCACATCTCGAAGCCGATAGCTCCCTGATAAACCAACATGCCTAAACCATCGAGCGTTTTGGCACCTCTTGCTTCAGCTTCTTGTAGAAAGGGGGTTCGAGGAGGATTTGGTATCACGTCGCAAACGATCATCTCCGGCAAAATCGTCTGATAATCAATATTGGGTTTGGCCGACACATTTGGATAAAGACCAATCGAAGTTGCATTAACCAAAATATCGGTGCCAACAGGTAATGCAAATGCTTCTTCCCAGGAAACGAAGTTGGCTCTTACATTGGTTTCCCGGTTGAGAAGCTCCGTTAGAGCTATACCCAGACTAACCGTTCGGTTGACTATTGT
>JBFFVR010000104.1:0-5432 GCA_041570685.1 Promineifilaceae bacterium (SeqCode) | reverse complement strand
GGGCATTCTTGGGTGAAAAGTGAATGGCCTCATCATATACTGTTAATGCTTCCTCATATTGCTTGTCTCGGAAATAGCAATCGCCCATTTGGACTCGCAACCTGAGTTTGCGCGGTACGGTTTCGGCCGCCTCAATCGCTTGGCTATACCATTGCACGGCTTTGTCGATCTCTCCTTGCTTCTCCCAATAGGTTGCTTCAGCCCTCATTAGGTAATAATTCTCAGCCTCAAGATTTTCTAGATAATCCAAAATTAGGCGAGCATCGTCAAAACGGCCACCATAGATATAAATAAAGGCTTCGACCATATTTATTTCCACGATGTCAGGGGCCACGTTTTGGGCATTTTCGAGCCATTCAAGAGAGGACATTAGGCCGTTCTCGGCATAAGAACCATCTTTTTCGCGCGCTGCCTTGAGAAGCGTGTAGGCGATCCCGGCAAAGGCAAAAGGCTGAGAATCACCTGACTGGAAAATACGGATAGCTGATGCCAGCGTTTTAGGGTCGTCATAGTATTCATCTACCTTATCCAAACCCAACTCATAGCTCTGCCGGCCTAGTTCGCTCGCACTTTGAGACTCCGGCCAGTTGGTTTTACTGAGGACAGGTAAGATCTTTTCAACCAGTATTTTTCCCATTCCGACAACGCCTCTCTGGTTTAATTGGCACGATATCTTTGAGTTTACAGAGTTTCAGCCAAAAAGAAAAGACCCCTCCGAGGAGGGGCCTAATTTGCTGTTTTGAAACAACCAAAAGATTAGAAATCACCCATTCCACCAGGGGGCATTCCGCCTGGCATAGGCATTTCATTTTCCTCAGGTAAGTCAGTGATAAGCGCTTCAGTAGTCAGAATCATAGCGGCGATACTGGCTGCGTTTTCGAGGGCGCCTCGGGTTACCTTTGCCGGGTCAATGATGCCGGCGCTCAGCATATTAACATAGGATTCACTGAGAACATCGTAGCCAATATTCTTGTCAGCCTCTTTATCCTGTTCGGCCCGGACATTTTGAATAATGACATCGCCGTTTTTACCGGCATTTTCGGCTATCTTACGCATGGGAGCTTCTAAGGCAGCTCGAAGAATTTTCACGCCGGTTTGAGCATCAGATCCCGTTAGCTCCACCGCATCAAGAGATGGTAGAACATTCAACAGGGCAACTCCACCACCAGGAACGATACCTTCTTCGACGGCGGCACGGGTTGCACTCAGAGCATCTTCTACGCGATGTTTCTTCTCTTTCAATTCAACTTCCGTCGCGGCGCCGACGCGGATGATGGCTACACCACCAGCCAATTTTGCCAGACGTTCTTGAAGTTTTTCGCGATCATAGTCGGAGGTGCTGCGGTCAATCTCTACTTTGATTTGCTCGACGCGAGCTTTAATTTGCTCTTCTTCACCGGAGCCGCTGACGACTGTCGTATCATCTTTCGTTGAGATTACCTTACCGGCGCGGCCCAAATCGCTTATCTGTACGCTTTCCAGCTTGCGGCCCATTTCTTCGGTGATGACCTGTCCACCGGTCAGGACGGCAATATCTTGGAGCATCGCTTTGCGACGATCGCCAAAACCAGGAGCTTTGACTGCTAGAGCATTGATAGTGCCTCGCAATTTGTTGAGTACCATGGTAGCCAATGCCTCGCCATCAATATCTTCAGCTATGACGACCAGGTTTCGTTTGCCGGTCTGAATAAGTTTCTCAAGTATAGGAACCAAATCCTGAGCAGAACTAATCTTCTTGTCGTGGATTAAGATGTGAGCATCATCGATCACAGCTTCCATAGCATCGGAGTCGGTGATGAAATAGGGGCTAATGTATCCACGATCAAATTGCATGCCGTCAACATACTCTTGTTCAAACTGCAAGCTTTGCGATTCTTCGACCGTGATAACGCCATCTTTACCAACTTTATCCATAACCTCGGCAATCAGCGAGCCGATCTCGGCATCCTGAGCTGAAATAGCCGCAACAGAAGCAATTTCTTCCATGCTGTCAATCGATACTGCCATATCTTTGATTGCCTGGGATAGAGCGTCAGTACCGGCCTCAATGCCACGCTTTAGAAGCATCGGATTGGCGCCTGCGACCACATTCTTTAAGCCTTCGTGAACAATGTTCTGGGCTAATACGGTTGCGGTTGTGGTGCCATCGCCAGCGATATCATTCGTCTTGGTGGCAGCTTCTTTCAAGAGCTGGGCGCCCATATTTTCATAGGGATCTTCTAATTCAATTTCCTTCGCTACTGTGACGCCATCATGGGTAATGGTTGGGGCGCCAAATTTTTTATCTAATGCGACGTTGCGCCCCTTGGGACCAAGCGTTGTGGCAACTGCTGAAGCCAATGTGTCAACGCCAACCTTAAGTTTTCGGCGAGCGTCTTCAGAGAATGCAAGTTGTTTAGCCATTTTAGATTTTCTCCTTCTTTTCCTATTAGTCCTCGAGAACAGCTAAGACATCTGATTCTTTCAGAATTAATAGCTTCTCGCCTTCAATCTTAACTTCGGTACCCGCATACTTGGCATAGAGTACGATATCGTCGACGGCCACATCCATCTCGATTCTTTTACCGTCATCGTCCCGTCGCCCAGGACCTGTAGCAACGACACTGCCTTGTTGGGGTTTTTCCTTCGCCGTTTCGGGTAAAACTAAACCCGATGCGGTGACTTCCTCTTGTTCAGTTGGCTTGACAACCAGTCGATCGCCAAGCGGCTTTAGCTTCTTGGACATAGAGTTAATTCTCCTTTTCTAAGGTAATAATTGGGAATTGTCGCCTGTTTGGCACTCGCATGGGACGAGTGCTAATATCTGTAGGGATTGTAGCAAAGAATTTGATGCTGTCAAGAGAATTTTAGCACTCTTTGTTAGAGACTGCTAAGATTCTGCGCCAATGGCTGCGGCCCGACATAAGTCCAGGCCTTCGAGAGAATTTACGTCGTCGGGTATGCTCTGCAGAACTTTTTCAAACAGGGGCACTGCCCGATCGCAATTCTGCTCCCCCTTGAAATAGTAAGCCAGTCCTAGCATATTAAAATAGGTTGAATTGGCGACGGTGACGTCTTTATACTGGTCAACAGCGATCTCAAGTTCAGGAATGGCGCTGTCATAATTTAAGTTGCGATAATAGGCCGCTCCAAGATGCGCATGGGCGCGCACCATCTCAGGATCAAGCTCTACGGCCTTTATCAAGTTTTCTTCTGCAGAAGGGTATTCTCCAATGAGAAAATACATCCAACCCAAGCCATCATAAGCGGATGCGTTATTTGAATCGATTTCAAGGGCATCCTGAAAGGTCAGAATCGCTGTTGGAATATCTCGGGTGGCATAGTAGTTGTAAGCAAGGCCTATTCTCAAATCAATGAGGTTGGGATTTTCCTCGATCGCTAACTGATACTGTTCAATCGCTGCTGGATAAAATCCCTGCAACTCAAGCACAGTGGCCAAATGCTGGCGCACAATCGGGTTTTCTGGATCTATCGTCAAAGCTGTTTCGGCCGCCTCTTGGGCATTGGCATATTGTTCCGGGCCTAATTGAGATAATGCCCCGGCTAAATAGGCAAATGCTATGGCATTACTCGGATTGATATCGATGCTTGAACGTGCCGATCGAACTGCTTCAGCATAGGCAAGGTCAGCATCAGTCGGATTTCCCGTTTCCGCCAGCCGATCTCCGGCCGCCAGATGTGCGCCAGCCAGGGCAGACCAGGCTTCGTCATTTTGAGGAGCGAGAATAACAGCTTGTTGGGCCCAATCAAGCGCCTCTTCTGGCTGATTCGTGGAAATCAGCAATTTTATCAAGGGTAGGTAGAATTCTATTCGGCTGCTATCCAGTCGAATAGAACGCTCGTAGGAATCAATCGCTTCCGAAAAATCTCCGTCCCGTTCTAGCAGAGCAGCGCTAGCAGCATAGGAAGCGGCCGAACGAGTTGGTTCCGGTGTGGGGGGCAAGATGATCGTTTCTCTCACTGTTTCGGCGTTAGCAATGATGTAGACGCCGGCCGCCACAACAACCAGAACAATTATTACAAGCAAACAGGATGGCCCACTACGCCGCCTCCTTGGGGGAGTTCGCCTTATCTCCATTTGTCGTCTTTCATACGATCTTCAGATCGGGAAATTTTGATGTTCATGACAATACTTTCTATTTACACGAAAAACAGCCGGCCGCAACAGCCGACTGACTAAAATCGATCTTAGCATTGGCAGATATACCGGTCAATAAAGCTTAGACATCCATTAGACGCTTCAGCCGTCATTACAAACTGCCTAGATTTCTCCCCTGACTCGCGCGATCTTTATTTATGAACCTTATTTCCTTTACCCCAACGCCATAAAACGCCAGCGGGATAGCCTACCATTTTTGCCAGATCGCCAACTAAACGGATGAAACCAATGAGTCCAAATGCCCAAAGTCGGGCAGGAATAGGCCAGTTTCGTACTTTGGGTCTTAAGCGTTGGGCAGGCCGCCGGCAATATATACCGCCACCGGCAAGCAGAACTACCCAACCGATCCATCTGCCCTGGAAAATCGACAAGATTATTAAAGGGAACCCAACCAAATAAGTTAGATAACGAATCGCATGGCGTTTTGGCCATAGATTGGCTTTTCCATCACCGCGGGCATACAAATAATATTGGTGGGCGAAATCTTTTAGATTACTCCTCGGCCTGAAATAGGCGATCGCACCAGGAGCAAAGGGAAATGGCCCGTACAATTCCCTGAGATTCAAATCAAATACTAAATCCTCACCATAGTCAAGCCATTCTGGATAACCGCCTACGCGTTGCCAGGCACTCTTCTTATAAGCTACCGAACGACTCGACGGCAGGAAACCATCGGGATTGATATCTGCCAGACTCGGCAAAACAGTTGCGCCAAGTACGACTTCAAATTCAGAGCGAGGATCTGGTTCAAACCAACCACTGACAACAGCCGCGCCATCTTCCTCGATGGGTTTAACAAGTTCAGCCAGCCATTCTCTCACCAAGATGACACCGGCATCAGTACCAGCGATGATCGGCCCATTAGCCGCAGCAATTGCCCGATTTCGACCTTGACTGATGTTACTACCGGGGGCATGGACGATCTTTAGAGGTAAACGGCCGGAGTAGCTTTCTAATACTTCGACGGTATCGTCCGTTGATCCGCCGTCGCAGATGACCACTTCATCAGCCGGGCGAGTTTGGACGAGAAGCGAGTCAAGCAAAGAGCGAATTGCCAATCCCTCATTCTTTACCGTTACAATGACCGAAATATCCATCAATTAAATGTTACCATAGACAGCAGCCTGTAAGAAGCCATGATGGCCATGGCATTAATTAAGTAATGAGGGAAATGCTTGTCATGGCGATGTCGCGTGATAGAATCGACCTTTGCTATGACCATAAGACAAAGGGAACAGGAGATAGTAGAGTTGGCTTCGCGGGAGAATGCCGT
>JBFFVR010000103.1:0-5527 GCA_041570685.1 Promineifilaceae bacterium (SeqCode) | reverse complement strand
GCTTTGTCGTCGCCGAACCGGCTTTGGCCGCTCGCGTTGCCCCGGCGATCTCTTGGGCCACCTTATCCACGCCGATTTCTGTCGATAAGCCGGGCAGACGGGCCAAATCGGCCGAAATACCCGATAATTCCGTTGGCTCAATCTTATGCCAGACGGCCAGGAAACGATCCGCTAGCGACGGATCGTGAGCGATGCTAACTACTGTACTAATCTCCTGGCTAGGCCAGGGCAGACTAAATAAAGCCCGGCTCAGAATCAGCACGCCAAAGGTAGCTTCCTGAAAGCCATCTTCGACATTTGCGCTCAGACTATCTCCCAGACGCAACCTTCGCCTGGAGACACTCATTCCAGATTCTTCGAGGTCATCAGATAAGCTATTCGCCAGGCCCTTATCATCGGCAACAAACGTGATAAAAATATCTTGCATGATTCTCATCCCCTATCAGCGCGCATCTTAGCTTCGGCCTTAATAGGCGACGCGCCACTCAATGGTATTATAGCTTATTGTTCAACCGGCTAAATATAACTTTCCCTGACCGCTATAACTTATAACCAATTTGGCGCAGAAAATCTTTGCGCCAGTTGATATCCTCTTCAGCTTCAACCCCTTGGGGACTGTAGCCATCGACAACGCCCAAAATGCCGCGACCTTGCTCGGTTTCGGCGAGAAGGACTTCTGTCGGATTAGCAGTCGCGCAAAAGATGCGACACACTTCAGGAACCGACTGGATCGCTTTTAGAACATTTATGGGAAAATAGCCCTCGCCGAGAAAAACGATGAAACTGTGCCCAGCGCCGATGGCTTTCGCATTCTCAATGGCAAGCTGTTGCATATCATCATCAGTGCCCGTATGGCGGATAAGACATTTACCGGATGCTTCGCAGAAAGCCAGGCCAAATTTAATTCCCGGTACGGCCGATACCAGGGTTTCATAGATATCTTCGACGGTCTTTATAAAGTGGGATTGCCCTAGAATAAAATTGATTGTCTCTGGTTTTTTAATCTCGACAGTTGTAAGCTCCATCTTAATTGCCTCCTTATTCCTCAATCGAAATTGGTTGTTTCTTGTGGCTATTGATCAGTCAAAACTACTCTGAATTATAAATGAAGCTGCGGCAACAATGTAGAAGTGATCACGGGGTGCTATCCGGCTGCCAGGCAGAGACATAACAAAACGTAATTCTTTTACTGATGCTAGCCAGAGGCAGGGGAACTTGTGCCAGACCCGAAGTTATTTAGTTGAAATGGTTGTTACCATCGTCAAATAATTGTCCGGCCGCCAAACCAAAGGCGCCGATGAAAAGTAGGCGTGTGAGCCAGATCAAGATGGCCACAAAAAAGGGAAGGTAGTCAAGGAGTGGTAGATTGCCTAGCAAGTTGCCTGGCAAGCTGCTAAGAAAGTCGCTGCCAGATGGATTATTCAAGACGATGATCGAAACGGCCCACCAGGCTGTGAGGGCGTTCATCGTTGCTCCTAAGAGCCAGGCGCCCATCAAATACCAGGCCTCGGTAACCGCGCTTTTACCTTGACCCAAGGAGAAAAAACGCAACAAACCGGCCGCGTCTATGGCACAAAAGGCGATGGCTAAAATAGTAGCCCAGCGAACACTAATAAAGCTAATGTCCCCCAACAAATCCGACAAAGCATAGCTGGTAGCGCTAAAGTTGAAGATCTCGAAGGCCAACAAGGCCAAAGCCAAGACCAGGCCGGCATCAATTTTATTTGCTAATAGGATGAGTTTTTGAGATAGACCATGATGCGCCTCGATATGAATCACGGGAGAATGAACTTGATAATCCTCGTACACCATTCCCGGCTCCTTGAAAGTCGGTCGTCAAAGCTGGTATAACAAACAAAGGAAGGTGAAATGATCGAAAATTTGATCAAAATCCTTTTCTTATAGACAGTATAGTTGAAATTTGATATTAGAACAAGTGTTCTGATAGTACTATCTATTAGTACTATCACCTGATTCGTGTAGTAGTAATGTTTTAGTCGAGATCTGGCCGATGCAGTTTGAGGTATTAGAGGAGACCCTTCAAAGGACCCTCCATCAATTAAGCAGAATATATAATTTAGCCCAATCCAATCACAACTATGTGCTAGTCCCTTATCGTATCTCTCCTTTGGGAGCCCATGTAGATCATCAGGGCGGTGCCGTATTAGGCCGTCGCATCAATGCCTATTCAATCTTGGCCTATTCTCCAGTGGATGAGTCAGTAGTCCGCTTACGGAGTTTCAATTACCCGGCCGAGGTGAAATTTACCTTGAATCAGACTGCCGGCACTGCACCCAAAAATTGGGGGCGCTATGCCCAAGGAGCAGCTCAGGTCTTGCAGAGTAGGGGAAAATTGCTAAGAGGTATTGTGGGGATTGTTAGTGGCTCGCTGCCGGGGCAGGGGCTTGGTTCCTCGGCCTCGGTCGGATTGGCTTACCTGATCGCCCTGGCTCAAGCCAATGGGATCCAATTAAACAAATCTGAAATGATCACACTTGACCGCCGATTGGAAAATGATTATTTACAACTGCAAAATGGGATCATGGATCAGGCCGTGATCGTATATAGCATCCCAAATGGCCTAGTTTACCTCGATACCCAACTGGAAACGGCCAAAACGATTTTAGATCCGTCTGAAGCATCGGCCAGCCGTTTCATTGTTGTTAGTTCGGGTTTCTCCAGGGAGTTGGTCGCAACTGGTTTCAACGATCGGGTCGCTCTTTGCAGGCAAGCGGCCGAGAGCTTGGGGCAACAGATCGGGTTAAATGGGGCAAAACAATTGTCCCAAATCCCTACAGTGGCGTTTGAACAATACGGGCCATCTTTACCTTCTGATTTGCGACAGGTGGCTACTCATTTTTTTTCCGAAGTACAGCGAGTAGAAAAGGGACGATTGACCTGGGCAAAGGGCGATCTGGATCACTTTGGCGCTCTAATGAATGAGTCTAACCATAGTTCCATCAATAATTATCAAAGCGGTAGCGAACCCCTGAGGCGTTTGCAGGAAATTACCTCCAAAGCGCCGGGGGTATATGGCAGCCGTTTCAGCGGCGGTGGTTATGGTGGTTGCGTGATTGGGCTAGTCAACAAAGAAGCTCTGGATGAGGCGGCGGACTATATAGAACACAGATATCATCGAGAATATCCAGAGATGGCGGAAAAGGCTCGTTGTTATGAAGTTTTAGCTGCAAGAGGCATAGAAAGCAAATGATGGCCATAATACTATGCGCTGGCTTTGGCACCAGGCTATATCCACTGACCCGCGATCGAGCGAAAGCCTTATTGCCATTAGGCGGCCGGCCGATCCTTGATTACTTGGTCGACCAATTATTAGACTTACCAGGACTAACGGCCGTGCATGTGGTCAGCAATCATCGTTTTATCGACCAGTTTGAAAATTGGCAACATGAGATTCAACCTCGTATTAATGCAGCAAACATCAGGTTTCACCTTCATGATGATGGAGCCAGTAGCGAGACAGAGCGTCTGGGAGCAAATGGCGATCTGGCTTATGTCTTGCAAAAAATCGAGCCAACAGCCGATGTTTTGATCGCGGCCGGAGACAATGTCCTCCAATTCGATATTCGGCCCATATGGGCGCAATTTCGGCAAAATGAACGCAACTTAGTCATGGCTATTCGGGAAGATGACCCGGAGCGCTTGAAGCGAACGGGCGTAATCGTCTTAAATGAGGAGGACCAACTGGTAGGTTTTCATGAAAAGCCTTCCGAACCCATCTCTCCTTGGTCCTGCCCGCCGTTTTACTTTTTAAATCAAGTTGCTTTGCAAGCTTTGAACCCCTTCTTAACGCGCTCGGATTTGCCAGATGCCATGGGCCACCTGATAGCTTATTTGATAGATAAGGTGCCGGTTTATGCCTTTAAGGTGAGAGGGAGGCGCCTGGATGTAGGTAACATCGACTCTTACCAGGAAGCTAAAAACTGGTACAGTTGAAAGATCGGGCTAATGAAATTGACATTTCACTTTTTGAGCTAATCTTTTTGAAGGTTTACGATCTCTACGTCGCCCAAGGCATTTTTCAGATCTTCACTGCGCAAAATGACCGTCAGGCCTCGTTCCCCTGAGCCTATGGAAATTTCTACGGGTTTAAAAACGCTTTCATCCACTAAGATTCGCAAGGGAGACGGCAAACCAAAGGGAGAAACAGCGCCTAATTTGTAGCCCGTCACTTGCAGCACTTCTCCTTGGTCGGCCATGGTGATGCGAGATTGGCCTAGATATTGTCGTAAGGCGGGCCAGGAAACCTGGGTAGGGCCGGCAACGAGAACCATGATGTAATAGCCCTTGGACAGGCGGAAGAGCAGGCTACGTATCACTTGCTCCGGCTCTTGACCTCGTTCCAGGGCGGCTTGTTCGAGGGAGCTTACAGGGCCAGGATGGCGGAATGTCCGGAAGGGTATCTCTAAGATGGCCAGTTCCTCGGTAACGGGGGTGATCTCCTCACTCATCATACCTTCCTGGTGGTTGATTGGTTTCCTGTTTCTAGCCTAATACTAAAGTGAAATCTCAAGAAGGCAAAAGACTTGAGAAGATTGATCCCTTATTCCAAATATGTGACGATAGATTTGCCTTAGCTTAGGGAATGATAAGATGGTTTCGACAACCGGCCGTGCTATGAGAGAGGAATCATTATGAAATATGTTCTAATCACAGGGGCAAATCGGGGAATTGGCTTAGAATTGACAAGGCGTTATTTAGGGCAGGGCGAAATGGTCTTCGCAGGAGTCCGAAAGCCTAAAAGTGCTACTAAGCTACAGGAAATGACCAGACAGCATCCAGAACGTCTGGAAATCCTATACTTGGATTTGGCTGATGAAGGATCTATCAAAAAATCGCGGACGATTGTCGAAAAATTCACAGATCATTTGGATATATTAATAAATAACGCCGCAGCACATATAAGCGGAGAGTCCTTAAACTCTTTTCAAGCTGACATCGCCATTGCTCTTCTTAAGGTCAATGCGATCGGGCCAGTTTTGCTTTGCCAAGAATTCTTGCCTTTGTTGCAAAAAAGCCCGGAAGCGAATGTCATAAATATCTCCTCAGAAGCGGGCTCAATATCGAAGATGGATCGCTTTCGAGGATACTCTTATTATGCGAGCAAGGCTGCTTTAAATATGTTCACCCGGGCCCTGGCTCATGATCCAGAACTGGAAGGATCGATCGTTGTGGCGATTCATCCTGGGTGGGTTCAAACGGAAATTGGTGGTCCAGGAGCGCAAATGCTTCCGGCCGATTCGGCCGAGGCGATAGTCAAAGTGATCGCTGGATTAAAGCCAGAACATACAAGTCAGTTCTTAACCTGGCAGGGGGAGAACTATCCCTGGTAGAGAAATCTTTCCTCGTTTTGGTGTCGTCTTGGGCTGGGGGAATCTGAACTGTAATTCTCGTAGCTATCAATTTTTCAAAACAAAAATCCGCTGGGCTAATAAACTGGTCGTACCGTCTTCCTGTTGAGCGCGCCCTTCGACGATTAACAGACGAGACTCATGAAGAACTCGTTCAT
>JBFFVR010000102.1:0-5537 GCA_041570685.1 Promineifilaceae bacterium (SeqCode) | reverse complement strand
TGAACGGGTTGTTCTAATTACCTCTGCCCAGGGGTAGAGTATTGGCGCTGTTTGGCTAGTCGTGTCACCGAAAATTGCGTCTTCATTTTCCGAAAGGAGGTGGTCGCAGCATTCTTAATGACTACTTATTCTCTATAAATCCCTGAGATCGTAATCGAGAGAATTAAACCTTCCCTGCAACAATCTATCAATTTACCCGGAGGGAAATATGTTCAATAAAAAAACATTGTTATGGGGTTTCACCTCACTTTTCATTCTGCTTTTAGTTGTGGCCTTAGCGCCGGCAAATGCCCAGAACACCCTTTCTTCTATGGAGGAGCTAGGGCAATTCCTATATTTTGACGAAAATCTATCCGAGCCAGCTGGCCAATCATGTGCCAGCTGCCATGATCCGGACTTCGGATTTGTCGATCCCGATTCTGATTTGCCAGTTTCTGAGGGCGTCGTTCCAGGTTTATTTGGCGGCCGAAATTCACCTAGTGCGGCTTATGCCATGTATAGTCCAGTTCGTTATTTTGACGATGTCGAAGGCTTATGGATTGGAGGTCAATTCTGGGATAGTCGGGCAACCGGCGAAGTATTGGGAGATCCGCTCGCCGATCAGGCTCTAGGACCCTTCCTGAATCCTGTAGAAATGGCAAATACAAGCAAAGACCAAGTAATCGCCGATGTCGCAGCTTCCGATTACGCCGAGTTATTTGAAGCGGTTTGGGGACCAGGAAGCCTTTCAAACGTTGATACTGCCTATGATCAGGTGGCTATTTCAATCGCTGCCTTTGAGCGTACCCAGCTCTTTGCCCCATTCAGCTCTAAATATGATGCTTATCTGGCAGATTGTCTGGCCTTTGGCGGGTCCATGGATGATTGTGCCGTGGGAGTAGGCCGGGCAGCCAAAAAGGCTGGAAAGTTGTTTTCGAAGGAAGAATGGGCTGGTTTTCAACTCTTTATGGGAGAAAACAACAACGACGGAGTGCTGGATAGAGGCGAGGGCGCCATGTGCGTAGCCTGTCATGTAGCTGACTGGACTACTATAGAAGAATATGCCCTAAAAGTCCAAGTTCCTATTTGGGCGCCTGAGGGCATGGTTCCGCCAGTACTTACCGATTTCAGCTTCGACAATCTTGGCGTCCCTAAGAATACAGAATATCCACTAGATCCAAATGCGCCGGTAGATCTTGGTCTTGGCCCAATTGTCTCCAATCCTGAAGAAAATGGAAAATTTAAGGTGATGTCGCTGCGCAATGTAGGACTAACACCACCTTACGCCCACAATGGCCTCTTTAAGACCCTCAAGGAGATCACTCATTTCTACAACACGCGTGATGTGCCAGGGTCTTTGCAAAAAGGTGAGGATTGGCCACTACCTGAGTACGGTGACACCGTCAATTTCGACGAACTTGGTAATCTAGGACTGAGTGATGACGACGAAGACGCTATTGTTGAATTCATGAAGACACTCAACGACGGCTACCGGCCTTGATCCTAAATAACAGATAATCGTCAAATAGAGGGGCGAGAAACCGACATTCTCAATATTTAGCGAGTGACAGAACTTCAGACGAGAGTTCGTTAGAAAAACGACAAAAGACAAAAATTATTCGTTTAAAAAGATGGAGGGCAAATAATTGACCGACCTTCCATCTTTCTATTTGCTCACAATTGTATCTAACGGGGTTTTTGCAGAAGTTTGCTTGTATTAAATATACATTCAAGCTGTCTTCCTATGTGCATAAGGTATCCATAAGAGACAAAAAGAGACAAATTTTCCCATATCCTCGTAATAGAAGGTAAAAAAAGTGGACCGGCTCAGACCCCCGAGACCGGTCCTAATAAAAATGAGAGAAACGTTCCTAAGGACGCAGAAGGCCCAGTCTAGAGACTGGGCTTTCCTGCGGCTAAGGAGGAGAAGAGAACCATTTAACGCTTAACATAATTCTAGCAATTGTTATGTCTATCTTGAATGGGAAAATATAACTAGGACGTTAGTACCTGTGGCGGTTTCAGATCTTGATCGGGGTCAGAAATTACCTCAAGCAAAAATTCATATTCTTTAGGAAGATAAATGTAAGCAAGGGCACATCGAAGATTTAAGATCTGGTCTACTCTAAGATTAAGCAAGCAACCATACCTCTTTTCCTCCCTCCTCCTTACGGCACAGCAAGCAGCTAATAGGCCCCCTCCCAGGGGGCCTAGCCGCTTTTATAGTGTTTATACCCTACTCAAATCAGGGAATTGCAATAATCGAGGAATCCTGGGTTTCTTAATCGTAAATGGAGTCCAAGTCTTCTTCGGGAACGTCAAAGACAGCGTTGAAGGGTGGTAACTCCTCGTAACTCATCCATTCAGGCAATCTATCATCCGCTTTGGTAAAGCCAGCCTTTGAATTAAACTCTCTTTCAAGTAGTATGGTCTCCCTTCCCAACTCACTAAGAAAGTCATCGCTGACCCCCCAGTCATACCGCCCATTAACCAGATCACGTGCCAGGATATTATCCATGCCAAAGGCGCCAAAGATGCAAGCGCCAAGTGAATCATAGCCTGCCATGCGGTATTGGGTTGAGCGAGAGAGGGCCGCTTGGCCATCTGGATCGAGATGGTCTATTTTCGCTCGAATTGTTAATCCGCTGGTGTGGTCGGCCCCTTGCGGGTTGGTGGCGTAGGTTACGCCGGTTCCTTTTATCGCACGAGGATCGTAGGCCGAGAACGCCTGGCCTTTAACAACTGGAATACGGCGTACGCCCAAGACCTGTCCGGCAAGGGCAGCGCCGTTTCCGATAATCCGGCCCAAGGGCGTTCCCTGGCGAACTTCTTCCATCAGTTCAATGGCGCGATTACCATCCCCAAATTTCATTAAACCGGCTTCAGCAGCTATACCCAACGCAGCTCCAGTGTCGATAGTATCCATGCCCATATCATTTGCTACATCATTCAAACGGGCGATCATATCAGGATCATCGATGCCCAGATTCGAGCCCATCAGGCCGACAGTTTCATATTCCAGGGGAGTCACAATTTCGCTGCCATCTGGACCCACATAGATATTCGAACATTTAATGATGCAACCGGCCATGCAGGCATGGGAGATGTCTCCTCCCCGACCTTCATTAAGTTCCCGAATGCGTTCTCCGCTTATTGCTTCTGCATTTTCAAAATTCCCAGAGGAGAAATTACGAGTCGGCATTCCTCCCATAGTATTGCACATATTCACCATGGCGGCCGTGCCATAGAATGTGTATGTTTCGCTCGTCTGTGGATGATCGCGTAACGCTTGAATGTAGCGTTTGGAAGCATCCTTGAAGAGTTCCGGATCTGAGACTTCCGGCTTGTTACTCCGCGGTAGATCAAAAATGATAGCCTTAAGATGTTTTGAACCCATAACTGCTCCAAGACCGCCGCGGGCAGAGATGCGCGTTAGATTTCGATCTTTGTCGATATGGGTGATGCCGGCTGAACGATATAGGCGTTCGCCGGCCGGGCCGATGGCGGAAATACCGATGGTTGAACCGAATCGCTCCCGTAACTTCAACCCAGTCTCTTTCAACCCAAGCCCAACTAAATCCGAGGCATCTTCAAAACGGGCTCCTTCCTTATCAATATACAGTAGCTTCCAACTACCGTCTTTTGGCGGTCCACCTTCAATGATCAAGGCGAACAGGCGAAGCCAGGCCATGCGCATACCGGTACTTCCACCGGCATTGGCTTCCTTTACCCCACCGGTCAAGGGGCTTTTTCCACCTAATGAGATCCGGTCTACGCTTGAGAGCATATGCCCTACCAACAACCCTGGAGCCCAAATCAGCTTATTATAAGGTCCCAGGGGATCACAAAGAGGCGGCACTTCATCGAGCAGGAATCGAGCTACCAGAGCCCGGCCGCCGTAGGAAATCCAGCTTTTAGGGACAGGTTCATAATTCAAAGTTTCTGCTGAAATATTGCCCCGTAGAATCTTCATCTTAATCAATCCTAGTTCTAATAATTTGGCTCCCATCCGATGATAAAAGTCTGTCTGTTCCTTGAATATTCTCCCAATTCGGCTAAATTCAGCAAGAATGATCTTCGTATCCCAAACTTCCGCAGAAAAAACAGGCTGCTTATTCGTTTGAGTCTTGGGCGTTGTCTCGCCTCAAGCTTATGAATTCCAATCCCCAAGCTTCCTCCCAACGAACATTTCCGAAGGGTTCCCACCCCCGATGGCACAATTGCTGTACCAGCCACCAGCCGACCTCGAGAGGCTGGTAACCAGAAATCTTGAATCCGCAAGCCAACTGAGTTCGGGAACTTATTTCGCAAGATGGCCGCTTTTCAGCTATTAAGTCGCGAATCCTTCCCAAGGTATCTTCATTTGTGCTTGATATATGTAAACCATACCCGCCTGAAGTTGTGTATATCGTAAGACAATCGAATCCGTTCATCTATTCCTCCAACGTGTTTGGGAGCTGTCTGGATTAAACCATCAACGCAAGGATGTTCGCATAAATGAATTGCTTGATGCCTTGATATCGTGGAACTATAAGTTTTCTAATATGGTGGCTCGTTCCTCTTCGGATAAGATAGCAAAAGTAGCGGTCGTGCTCGCTAATAATACATCTTCCTGGGTTACCAGACATCGCACAGTGATAGTCCGCTGGCCATGATGAATCACGTTCGCGTCGGCAACCAAAGTGCCCACCCGGGCCGGTCCATGATAACGAATTTGCATATCCTGGGTTACGACTCTAGGGGCACCCAAGGCTGAGAGAGCTGCTCCACCACTTGCAGAATCTGCCAGCGAATAGGCGACCCCACCATGAGCGATCCCAAGCGGATTTAATAAATGATCTTTAATATCTAGGGAGGCCGTGCATCGCCCGTTCCTTATTTCTTGGAATTGGATTCCTAAAAGTTGAGCGAACGCCCCACCTTGCCCGGGCGTTTCTCCAATCGTTTTCAGTGCCGATAGAGCAACCAGTCCCTGGTTAAATATCAGACTGTCTAAAACAACGTGAGACTGGGCAATGACATCTTCGATCATTTAGCTCTCCAATATTTAGTTTTGGTTATTCGAAACATACACTTCACTAGCGTGTAAAAAGTATAACGACCTCTGGTGCATTAAACAAAAGACGCTTGACAGTGAGTACCCCAAGCCTATAATTGCTGGCACTTGTTTGGCAGTTATCCATCAATCAAGAACGATCTTACAACTTTATTATTGATTCCAAAGATTCCTACCGTTAGAGGGGATTATCATGAGCAGAGTTGTTCGCGCACCCACCGGCACCAATCTCAATTGTAAAGGCTGGTTACAGGAAGCAGCCTATCGAATGATACAGAATAATTTAGATCCTGAAGTAGCCGCCTATCCGGAAGAATTGATCGTTTATGGAGGTCGGGGAAGAGCTGCTCGGAATTGGCAGTCTTTTGATGCTATCTTGGAAAGCCTGCGAAATCTCGAAAACAACGAAACATTGCTCGTGCAAAGTGGAAAACCAGTCGCTATTTTCAAAACACATGATGACGCTCCTCGTGTTTTGATAGCCAACTCCAACATGGTTCCT
>JBFFVR010000101.1:0-5582 GCA_041570685.1 Promineifilaceae bacterium (SeqCode) | reverse complement strand
TCAACTGAATAATTGTCAGGATTAGCAACCGGAGCATTATTTGGGGGAAGAGGTGTTGGGGTCGGGCCACCACCTGATGCGGGTAGGATTGCTACGGCACCTACCGCCCAATGGTCGCTCACACCTAAGGTGGCATCGATAGATGTTGAAGAACTGTTACTAACAACGGTTCCCCCTACACCAATTTCTTTACTCCCCCCCAGGACCACATTCCACTGCTCAATTGTAGGCGACACCAAGGTCAACGAGGTACAAGTCTCACATGAGAAAACAGCTAACACCATATTATCTGGAGCGCTTGGTACAACAACGTTAGCTGTGCTGCTGGTGGCATTATTTCCCGCAAAGGTTCCTAAAGGATTTGTTTGGTCAACGCCGGTAAAGGTGACTACACCTGCTACCGCATATTGCGCTAAGTCCGCGCTAAAGTTGATCAACACCTCATGCGTACCAATCGGCGGGTTAACTAGCTGCCAGATCTCGACTCTGGCATCGTCCGATTGGGTTTCCGAATTCACAAATGTGAGGGGATTACCATTGTAGGTAATAGAATTTACTACTTCAAAGTTGTCATTGTTTATTGAAACGCCTAACAGCATCAGTCGATCTGAACCTGAAGTCGTGTGGGATAGGGAAAGGCTGGTTCCAACAGTGGAACCCACCGAAACATTATCCACTTCAGGACTGAGGCCAGGGATAGGTGTTGGACTTGGCGTTGGTGATGGACTAGGTGTAGGCGAGGGCCCAGGCGTATTGGTCGGCGTAGGAAGGGGGGTATTGGTTGGCGTTGCCGTTGGTCCTAATACGCCCTCATAGGTGATCTCATACATCACGCCATCATTTTCTTTCGGATCGGCGCCGTTATCAACGCCCCGATCGACGAGATAAAGGCTCCTCAAGGCCGGGTTTGTGCTGCGAGGTCCAAAGGCTATTCCGGCTGCTTTAACGCTATTTAGAAATGAGATATCAATCGTATTTACCACCGAACCGCTGGTTGTTAATTCCAGGATAACTTCGTTACCATGGCTGACAACGAATAAGGTGCCGGTTTCCTCGCTATAATCAATCCCCTCAGGATCAGTAGCACCCAGTCCTGTTGTATCAATCCTAGTAACCTTATCATTTCTCTCGAAAATGTTATTCGACCCAGGATCGACAGCATAGACCTCCTCATTCACACCGTCTATGATAAATAATTTCCCTGCGCCATAAGCCACACCTTCAGGATCATTGCTGCCATACCAATTGGACTCGATAAGATAGACGGTATCATCTGAGGTTCCCGGATCGCCATCAGGACCTAACTCGATGTCATAAACCCCTCGGGTCCCTGTATCATCGGAAACGTATAGATGGCCGTTCGTTGGATTCCAGCCTAATCCGGTAGGCTCGTTGGAGAAACTCAGCGAGCTAAAGGTTTCCACAAGATTGCCATTAAGGGTAGATTTATAGAGGTTCTTTCCGGTAAAGATGGACATCTCGTTGACTTCACTGTCACTGACCAGCAGATCATTCGTCAAGGGAAAATACTTAATACCGGCTGGATCTGGGCTGGAAGGAGACCACTTAGATAGATCGGTTGTTCTAACCAGCGAACTTGACAGCGATGCTTGCGGAACCACCATTGCCTGAGGGGATAAGTCCATCTCAACCAGGTTGGTTGAATCAACTTCGTTTGAATCGCTAGTTGATTTGGTATCTAAAAGGTAAAGGCTCTGTTTATTCGGATCATCGGTTGAATCACCACTAGGAGCGAAAGTTAGCCCCTGTACGTTATTCAGGGCCGCCTCGCTTAGATCGTAGGTTCCTACCTGTGTCCCTGCGCTGTCATATTCGTGCAGCAGATTTTGGGAAGAATCGAGGACGTAGAGATGAGCATTCTCTGGATTGGTAGCTATTTGGACAGCAGCAGTGGACAGGTTTAGATGGAGAGCACTTGGTTCAGATTCATTGAATTGGAAATTCCCGTCAGCAGTGGATTTGGAATTCGGTGAAAAGCTAGCAACCTGCCGGCCGGATTCGTCAAGTAAAAAGAAGATCCCGGAATCACTGATAGCCATACTCCCGACTTGAGACAAAGCTTCTTCGGAGAAGCCTATCAGATTGGCACCATTCTTTTGCAATGATAAAGAGCCGTCTGAATCTATGCGGATCTGGGATAAATCACCCCTCATAGGTTCATACATGTAAAAGCTATTATTCTGTTCGTCAAAAACTAGCATTGCTCCCTTGCTTATGGTCGAAGCTAGATTTATTTCCTTATCGTACAAGCCCTGGTTGCGATCTATAAAGGTCATTCTTGCCTCTCGCACCCTGGCGGTCTGACTGGGTTGAGAAAGGGTAATCAAGGCATCAGCCGCCGGGTAATAAGCAAGACCGCTGGCGGCCGAGAGACCACTCTCTTCGGGCTCTATGATACGCTCGACTTTAGCATGTACAGCTGTAGTTTGAGCGGATCCCACGCTATTTGTCAGGAAGGATCCTGCAATCAGCAGAACCGCAACAAATAAGAAAATGAAAATGAGAGGCTTCTTCTTAGCTATCATCTGAACTCCTCAATACCAACTGGAGCCAGCAATACTGCTCCGCACGTAAAGGGTCGTCGTTTTCCGCAACCTATTTAGTTTTCGTTCAACATTCACAGGGGAAGGCTATGCTAGTTTGGCACGTTAGCATACCCGTGCAATTTCAATAATTCTCGTTTCCTCAACATGGGTTGAGAGAACAAGAAATCAAAACATGATAGCAGGAAAGAAAGCCGAAATTTTCAATTAAGATAATTGTCAAAAATATTTTCCTGCGGACGCGCCAATCAGCTCCAGCCAGAAAATCGCGATTTCATTCGCACCAATATCTTTTATTCGGCAATTTCCCCAATATCCGACCCTGTTCGCCTACATTATACATAACATTAAAGAATCCACAAGAAAATATGCGTTTTCTTAAGAAAATATCGAGGAATTAGTGAAGTCAGCGTGAAGGCCTTGTCATGATGATCGGCCAAGCTTGCTATTACTGGGAATACCTGGCGCAAGATTACCTAGAGACAGTCGGTTACCGAGGACCGCTGTACAGGGACAATCACACCTGCTGGCTTGTCTACAAGGAAATATTAGTTATCGGTGTTTAACTAACCATCACTGCTGACGGTCCTTCCCTACCACCAAAAACGGGCAACCGCCAATCGCGTTTGCTCAAAATACTCGACCACGATGGTATGATTGCCAGCCTGAAGGGCGACATCTGCCGTATTCCTTTGTAAGGCATGGACCGTCCAATTATCGATGACCAGATTGCCGTCGATATAAACTCGGATGCCATCATCACTATCAGTGGTGAAGCGATAGGTGCCGGCATTAAAGTAAACTGTTCGGGTCCAGCGAGCCGAAAAATAGTCTGGAGCGACCAAGCCTGGAGCTGGCGAACCCCAACCCCAATCGTAATTCACGGCCGTCTCGTAACGAGAAAGGGCAGGTGTACCTGATAAGCTGGTGTTGTTCCAATACGTTGCGAACCAAGCGTTTTGTGAAGGTGGAGGCGGCGGGGGCGCGGGCGGTTGGCTGGCAATGACCGTCACATCAGGCATTCCGGGCTTAGGTGGGCCAATTCGCTGCCAGCCTACTTGCAGCACAGCCTGACCGACATGTTCAAAAAAGTCAACTGCCATCGAATAAGTTCCGCCGGTTAGAGAAACCACCACCTCATTGGTAACCACACCATGAATATTCCAATCCACGATAACGTGTTTATCACCCAAGAATACCCGAACACCATCGTCGTTTTGGGTGACGATGCGGTAGGTGCCCGGTTCAAAGTAAACATAGGAGGTCCACTGGGCCGACCACTTGTCTGATTTAACGCCGGCAGCTGGTGAGCCTTTCCAATAATGATCTATCACACCGCTAGATGCACTAGCTACGGGAGCTCCCTCTAGCTCCATATTATTCCAATAATTTATGAACCAGAGCGAGTAGCTATTTTGGGCGGCTTCAGCGCTGGTGCCTATTCCTAAGAACACAAGAACTAATAGAAAGACCAATAGTAGTCGATTCATTATTCAGCCCTCCGAATAATCTTAGTGGTTCCGTTGTTGGCCAGAATACACAGAAAATCCCTTTAATTCTGTTTACATCATACAATTTAATTTGCCCCATAGCAATGGTCTTTTTATTAAAATGAACGCAAAATTTTTCATCAGCCAACCGAGCATCGGTTGGGTTCGGGATATCGAGGGCTAATAGGGAATGAAGCCAAGATAGAGGATCGCAATCAATTGAATGATAATACTAAAATGTAGAGACTCTTCCAGTCTAATGGCGGATTCTCAACGCAAATATTGAAGAAAATCGACTGGCTCACAGTCAGAACTTCTTGCTAAGCGAATTATTTCTTGATATAGACAATCCCGTTGGCCTGAAATATAATTTTTGCTCGTTCGCGTTAGAATGGTTTATAGTTAGAAATCAAACCCTAATCGCAAAATCAAAATTCGCGCCGAATATTAAAGGAACAAAGTCAGAATATGCTGGTTACCATTAGGGTCAGCAGTATTAGGCCCTGATGGCTATTTGATAGCCAGTATCATCTGTTGTGATTCGATTGATAAAACGATATCAAAAGACAAATCTACCCGGACAGATTTTTTATTTTGAAATCCGGGTCAATTTGAGAGCTCGGTCGATCAAGGAGATGTTGAAAGTCAACAATAAGGAGAATTTGCCAAGAGGCTGAACATTGGAACGCATACTCTTTCACATTTATTTAATATTGAGGAACGATGAGATTGGCGCTACTACAAGATAGAATGCCGCAATGGCATTTGACGCGCTTAATAGTGATTTTCAGCGGGCTATTTTTAACGTGCCTTGTTAGCTTCATTGTGGCTGCCGCCGGACCGGAAACCGCCTATATTGGACTAGTACGTATCTTTGACGTGGATGATATCGGAGCGCAACAATCTTTTGGATTAGCTCATTCCTCAAGCGAGGATCTATTTATTGTAATTGACGAAGCAGACAATGACCTGGATATCGCCCAGGATAGTGTCCAGATGACCGCCGCTGGAAAATTCCTTTCGGTGATGCTTTCGCCGACCTTGGATATCGATCCGCACTCGATAACCTTTGATCCATCCTCAAATACTCTCTATCTGCTTGACCGTAACAGGCAAGAGCTAGTCCAAGTTCCCCTAAACTTCGGCCGGGAGACAAGCGTTAAGCGTTTCCCTCTCGAATCAATTGGACTGAGTCAGGCTCAGGCTATCACGTTTGATCCAAATAGTGGACAAGTAATCGTTTTAAATGGAGCTAAGTTTCAATTATTTGGCCTGATTTTGGATACTTCTTCCCATCCGGCAGCTTTTGTGCAAGGTCAGCTAAATCAACGGGGACTACAAGAACTTGAGAATGGATTTCCCCGTAGCATTGCACTTGATCCTTCTGCCAACCATCTCTTCATTTTAAGCGCCTCAATGAAAATACTGCTTGAGGTAACTAGTTCGGGTCAAACAGTGTCGACTTATGATGTATCATTTCTTGGACTGGAGAATCCAACAGGCATGACCATGGCCCCAAGTAGTGACT
>JBFFVR010000100.1:0-5689 GCA_041570685.1 Promineifilaceae bacterium (SeqCode) | reverse complement strand
CAGCAAGAATCAAGATCAAGACGAGCTCAGGTAAACCAACGCCAAAAAAACTATCCATGCTTCCTAATAAACCCCAACATTTTTAAAAGCGTTCGTAATAATTCCGTTCTCAAACTCCAAAAAAGGTCACTCCTTTTGGAAGCTTACGGTATAGGTATATTGTAGCATTATTACGACCACAAGATACTAGGAATTAAGCAGGATAGTCAAATGTGGACGGAAAAGAAATCATTCGGCTCGTACTCTCGTCTATAATCATGAGGCTCCAATTCCGAGTCGCATTCATCTAAGTTGGCTCATACGCCGACAGCAATTCTTGACGTAATTCCGTAATATGGTCAGCCAAGGTGCCGAGAACGCCGTTAATAAATCGAGGGGCGCTGTCCGAGCCAAACAACTTTGCTAACTCTACGGCTTCGTTGATCGCCACCTTAACAGGGGTTTCAGTATCAACTAGAAATTCATATATGGCAATTCTCAAAACATTGCGGTCAATGATCGCCATCTGCTCCAATGGCCATTCTGGAGCATAGCGTGTTATGAGTATGTCCATGCCGCCCTGATACTCTAAAACACCGTTCATAAGTTTGAAAGCGAACTCAATGCCAGAAGACTCCATGGGTTGATCGTAAATTCGTCGTTGAATAACATCTTCAGGATGATGATCGGTAATGTCGATCTCATAAAGCGCTTCTAAGGTAACGCGGCGTGCTCGCCTTCTCGTTTTCATTCTTTTTAGGCAGCCTCGTCAAGGGCGTATATTACGTCCTCAACATGGACATTGATCGCTTCGACCGGAATTCCAACCATCTTGTCAATCGCCTCGATAACTGCTTCTTGTATCCGATGACTAGTTTCTAAAACGTTAACATGCGGGTCCATCAGCACATAGATATCAAAAGTAAGCCGCCCATCCGAGTAATGGAGCAGGATTCCTTCGTCACGAATAGCCCGACGAAAAATACGACTCACATCAGCTGGAACAGGTGCAAGTGCATTGACGCCATCCACGCTAAGGGTTGTATAACGGGCGATCGTCGTTAATACTTCAGGCGCAATCTCAATACGGCCAACGCTTTCAAGCGTTTCTTGATCACTCATATTCATCTCAAGGTTTTTCTTAGCCAGCCAAGAATTTACATGGCCAGGCCACCATCGACCCGAATTACTTCTCCCGTAATATAGCTCGCTTTATCAGATGCTAGGAAGGCCACTAAATCAGCTATCTCCTGTAATTCGCCTAGGCGGCCGAGTGGAATTAGTTCCAGCGCTCTATCAACCATATCCTCTGTCAAGACATCGGTAAGCGCTGTTGGGAAGAAACCTGGCGCAACACTATTTACCGTTATGTTCCGCATGCCAAGCTCCTTAGCCAAAGACTTTGTAAAACCGATGATTCCTGCTTTAGAAGCGGCATAATTTGTCTGCCCTGCCTGACCCGCCAGACCAACTACTGAGCTGACATTGATGATTCGTCCCCCCTTTCTACGCCTTACCATGGGTCGGGCAACAGCCTTGCAACAATTAAACAGACTTTTGAGATTGGTGTCTATGACCACATCCCAATCGTCTTCTTTCATCGTCAACAATAATTTATCACGGGTCGTACCCGCATTATTGACTAAGATATCAATTTGGCCATAAGAGTCAAGCGTATTCTTTACCAGCGCTTGGGCAGCTTCGAAATCACTTACGTCCGCTTGCATAGCGACGGCCGTTCCGCCAGCTTCCTCTATTTCGGCCACTACCTCCTGAGCAGAAGCCTCGCTGCTATAATAATTAACTACCGTGGTGGCACCCTGGCTTGCCAATTCTAGCGCTACAACGCGCCCAATACCCCTTGATGCCCCAGTAACAATTACGATCTTGTCTTCCAGAAGTTTCATTTCACTCATTAGCTGCCTATCAACATTGTCAAATGATTATCCCCCATTTAGTTAAAAATAGACAGGTTGCGCCTGCTAGAGGGATCAAAGTTTAAATTTCACTCTATCTGTTTTGCGATCAATCCGCTTCATAAGTCCCAATAGCACCTCGCCAGGGCCAATTTCAACATAGGTATCCACCCCATTACGTAGCAAATAACGCATGGAATTTGTCCACTGAACAGATGAGGTTAATTGAGCCTCTAACTCCTGCTGAATAGCCTCAGGTGAAGTTAGTGGTTCTGCGGAGACATTGCCTATGATCGGCACTTTGGGCTTCGTTATAGAGGTTGCAGCAATTGCCGCAGTAAATTCTGCTGAGGCAGAAGCCATCAGTGACGAATGGGCGGCGATACTGATTGGCAACTGAATCACCTTTCGCGCGCCGGATTCTCGAACCAACTCCATCGCTGCCTCCAGGGCCATCTTGTCACCAGAAATAACAACTTGTCCGGGGCAATTGTCGTTGGCTACTTGAACCGGTCGATTCGTATTTTCCCAAGCTCCATCGCAGGCCAACTTAACGCTTTCGATATCGAGTCCTAATACAGCGGCCATTGCACCTGGCTCTCGCTCGCCGGCCGCCTTCATCAATTGACCGCGCTTGCGAACCAGTGCAAGTCCATCCGAAAATTCTAAACTCCCCGCCACAACAAGTGCCGTTAATTCACCTAGACTATGACCGGCCACATAATCTGGCGTCGCCCAACCCCTTACTTTCATCGCCTGCCAGGCGGCTATACTCGTTACAAATAGCGCCGGTTGCTGGTTAACGGTATCCTTGAGAACCTCTTCTGGTCCGCTAAAACAAATCTCTGACAAACTGAATTGCAATATTTCATCAGCAAGATCAAAAACAGCACGTGATGCAGGTTCAACTTGATACAAGTCTTGCCCCATGCCCACATGCTGCGACCCCTGACCGGGGAAAAGGTAAGCAACACTCACTTGTTAAGGCTCCAAACCGTCTATGTAAAGCTTAATATCTACTCCTCAAATTCGGGTAAAATCTGCCGGCCGTTATAGGTTCGGCAATTTGGACACATATAATGCGGCTTCTTCATCTCGCCACAATTGGAGCACGGCACGAGATGTGGAACGACCAATCCATGATGTGTACGCCGTTTCGCCCGACGCGTTCGCGAAATTCTTCTTTTAGGTACAGCACCCATCGCTTATATCCTCTCTTATCAGATCCGGTTCGTAATCAGTAACCGGTTGCGAAACAATCCTTGTTAACCGCCGCCCCGACATTTAGAGAAGAGGTAAGCTTTTGCTATTATACCGGCAACTGAATTGTTCTTATCGTATATGTAAAAAGCCAAAAAAATATGCGGTAGCGTACCGCAACCGCTAATTATATTCGTGCCTCAGGAGGTGTCAAGCGAATTAACGATTTGTAGAGAGGCTGCTAGAGAGATGCGCCCTGTCTCTAAGCCAGAGGGCCGCAGGGATCCGGTTTCAGGAATTTGGATTGTCTTGTTGTGGCTCAGGCTCGGCGGGTGGAGCTTCAGCGGGTTCGGCAGGCGGCTCGGGTTCCAGCTTGCGCATGCCGTTACGCACTACTGAAAGCGATCGCAGTAAATCTTCCTCAAGTTTCATCAACACATCTAAAGCATATGTGTCAGATTCAGCACGCATCATATCAGCCTCGTGGCGAGCTCTCTCAAGAATTGTATCAGCACGTTGTTGGGCCGAGGCCATGATAGCATCTCGACGAACGAGTTCGGCTGCTTCCTGTTTAGCTAATTCGCGAATCCGATCAGCTTCTTCGTGCGCTTGAGCGAGAATGCGTTCCTTCTCGGATTCCACCCTGTTCGCCCGCTTTACTTCCTCTGGAATAGAGACACGCATTTGATCGACGACATTGAACAGTCGATCTTCGTCGACGATCAAATTTGACGACATGGGGATACGCCTGCTATCAGCTAAGATTTGTTCCAAGCGATCGACCAGATGTTGAATATCCATCTTGAGGCCCCAATTGCTCCTAATTTTGAATTGATTGTTCTAGTTTCAAAGCTATTTGCTGACGAGATACGATACAGAAAACCCTCAACTGTTACAAACCTATTATAGCTGTCGGTTGCTTAGTCACGCAATGAGACAGGAGCGGTAAAGGATCCTGCTTCATTATCATTGAACCGGCTACCGAGAGCCTTGGCAACGTTTGGTGGCACCATACTGCTGACATCGCCATTGAACGAAGCGATTTCGCGAATGATGGTGCTACTGAGGAAAGTATGTTCCTCTCGGGTAATTAAATTCACAACTTCGATGTCAGGAGCCAATCTTTGGTTGGCTAATGCCATACGAAATTCAAATTCGAAATCTGAGAATACGCGTAAACCTCGTATGATAACCTGGGTATTAATTTGCCGTGCGAAATCAACAGTCAAGCCGCCATAGCGTACTACTTTTATTCCCTTCTGACCATCTATGGCCTCTTCAATCATGTCCACGCGCTCCTGGGCTGAAAAGAGGATCGTCTTAGACGGTTTGCCATGATCAAAAACTGCGACAACTACTTCATCAAACACGTTACAAGCCCGATACATCAAGTCAAGGTGGCCATAATGTACGGGGTCAAAAGTCCCAGGGTAAAGGGCACGAATCGATTTCAATTCTCTCTCCTAACTAATATCACCCGCATGGAGCCAAAGAGCACTCACTTTCTCCCTCAATCCTTCATGTTCAGGATTATTGAGATCGGGATCCTCGTCATAAATCAATTGAGCTTCTTGCCGTCCAATCTCGAGCATTTCCATGTCTGAAAGCGAGGCTAAATGCAACTCGGGAAGACCACTTTGTCTGCGGCCGAGAAATTCACCTGGCCCTCGAATTTCTAGATCTTTTTCTGCAAGTAAAAATCCATCGTTCGATTTTTCGAGAGCCAACAACCTTTCCTCTGCATCACCAGTTACTTCATCAGCTAATAGGATG
The DNA here is from genome assembly GCA_041570685.1 of Promineifilaceae bacterium (SeqCode). Lineage (GTDB taxonomy): Bacteria > Chloroflexota > Anaerolineae > Promineifilales > Promineifilaceae > UBA11865. The sequence goes on along the minus strand of JBFFVR010000100.1, from coordinate 821 downwards.
CAATAAGATTGGTGCTCACCGCGGCCGACACGTCCTCTAAATTGGTGCAATTGGGCTAGTCCAAATCGCTCAGCGCCTTCGATAAGCATGACGGTACTATTTGGAATATCAATCCCAACTTCAATTACAGAGGTAGCGATCAAAATATCCGACTCCCTTTCATAAAACTGGCGCATGGCAGTTTCTTTTTCGTTCCCTTTCATCCGGCCATGCAGCAATCCAAGCTTTAGGTCGGGAAAGACTTGTTCTCTTAATCGATCGTATTCTTCAACCGCCGCCTTGGCCCTGATTTTGTCAGACTCTTCAACCAAGGGGCAGATGACAAAAGCTTGACGTCCTTTTTCGATTTGCCCACGAACAAAGGAATATGCCCTTTCTCTTTCACTTGGCCGAAGCCAGCGGGTTTTTATCTCTTCTCTACCTGGGGGCATCTCATCGATTATCGATAGATCCAGATCGCCATAGAATGTCAGAGCCAACGAACGGGGAATCGGGGTCGCGCTCATCACCAACAGGTGCGGGTTCGGCTGGCTACCATTTTCATGTTGCCTTGTCCCTTTCTCCCGTAATGCTTGTCGCTGATCGACACCAAATCGATGTTGTTCGTCAATAATCGCTAGAGCTAATCTAGCGAATTCGACCCCCTCCTGGATCAGCGCATGAGTGCCAGCTATCACCTGTATTTCACCGCTGGCTAGCTTGGCCAGAGTTTCCTTTCTATCGGACGCTGGCGTACTTCCGGTCAGCAAGCCAATTTCAATATTGAGATTTGCCAATAATTTCTTCAATCCCTGGTAGTGCTGTTCAGCCAGGATCTCGGT
>JBFFVR010000099.1:0-5793 GCA_041570685.1 Promineifilaceae bacterium (SeqCode) | reverse complement strand
TTCAGCTTTCAAATCTGCCGGAATCGATCCTGGCGACGCAGGCATCCCAATTTCAGGACAGGATGCCACCGCCGGTGGTATCCAGAATGTGCTTGCCGGTGACCAGGCCATGTCGGTCTACAAGCCCATCAAGGCTGAGGCCGAAGCGGCTGCCGCAGCAGCTGTTGCCTTGTTACGTGGCGAGTCGCTTGATAGTTTTACCGGTGGTCTTACGCTCAACAACGGCACTAATGACATCCCCTTCATTGCTCTGACCCCCATTGGGGTGACCGCTGACAATGTGGCCGAAACCGTCATTGCCGATGGCTTCCGCACCTGGGAAGAGATATGCGTTGGCGAATTCCAACAGTATTGCCCTGAAGATCAGGGTGGCGAAGCCATGGCTGAAGAAGAGATGGAGGAAGACATGGGCCTCGATCTCAGCGGCACTGAAATTGCTTTCTGGCATGTCTGGGGAACTGGAACTGCTGCAGAAGGTCTTATCGACATCGCCGAGGAATTCAATAATACCAACGAATGGGGAATCACAGTCGAACTTGTAGACCAGGGACGCCAGGGGGACTTGGAAGAAGCAGTCAACGCCGCCATCGCTTCTGGCGATCTACCGAATGTTACCCCAGGTTTTGCTAACGCCATGGCCAATTGGCATTCGGTAAACGTCATCAGAGAACTTAACGAATTTATTGATGATCCCGATTATGGACTATCGGCTGAAGAGCTTGATGCTTTATACGCCGGTCCATTTGGTCAGGGAACGCTGGCTGATGGCACTCAAGTAGGCATCCCCATCCACCAATCGGCTAACGTCATCTTCTACAACAAATCGTGGGCCGAGGAATTAGGCTTTGATTCTGCACCGGCGACGAGTGCTGAATTTAGAGAACAGGCCTGCACGGCGGCTGAGGCAAACAACAGTGACGACGATCCAGATAACGATGGTACCGGTGGTCTTGTTCACTTCCCCGGGGCCTCCAATATCGCCTCTTGGGTTTATGCATTCGGCGGTGACTTGGTAAATGAATCTCGTGACGCCTATACCTTAAATTCAGATACAGTATTAGATGTTGCCTTGTTCTTGAAGGATCTACAGGACAGTGGCTGTACCTTTGCCACAGATAGTTTCCCCAATCCAGAGATGGCTACTCGTAAAGCCCTGTTCACCACCAGCTCTACCGCAGGAATTCCCTTCCAGCTGGCTGCCTTTGAAGAAGCAGGCAATGACGATGAGTGGAGCCTGATTCCCTTCCCGGGACCAGACGGCAACCTGGCAGTCAACGCCTTCGGGCAATTGATAGGCATTGTAGGCACATCTCCGGAACAAGATCTGGCCAGTTGGTTATGGCTTCGTCACTTCACCTCGCCGGAAATCCAGGCACAGTGGATTAATTCTAGTGCTTACTTCCCCTCTCAATCCACAACCGTACCACTCCTAACCGATTACGCGGCCGAAAATGAGATTTGGAGCTTAGGCCTTGAACTGAGCGAGCTTGGTAAATCCGAACCCAATCTTGCGGCTCATGGTGCTGTTCGTGGCGCAATCCAAGATGCGTTCTTTGCCGTTGCTGATGCAGAAGACGAAGCTGCCATTCAAGCAATTCTTGAAGAATTGCAGGCAACTGCAGAAGAATTGGTGGAAGAAACGCAATAGTATAAAAAGGGGCTTGCTTGTTTTAGTAAAAACAAGTGGAGCGTAACATTAGTTTAGAACAGTTGCGAAATTCAATTTTGCAACTGTTCTTTTTTTGGAGACACTCATAAAACAAATAATAATTCTAACCGTGGCTAGTCTTCCATTTAATTGCCACTTGAACCTTCAAGCTTTTGGTTGGCAGAATCTGTAGGTTGATGGATTTCACTCCAAGTTGCAATATCTGCCAGGTTCATAAGTATGGATAATCCAAGGATCTTTATCCCAATTTTCACAATTCTCCATCTCGTTGACCGTCTGCCAATGAATTGATAAAGATTGGATCATCATAGCGGGCTAAAGACAAATCAGCAGCATAATCTGGCAAAGTATCACCGGCTATCCAATCAGCTAGTAGTTCGCCAGCCGCGCAACTAGCCATTGTGCCAAATCCGGATAATGCGCCTAAAACAAATGCCCCATCGACACCCAGAGGTCCAATCAAAGGCAAGTTCTCCTTTGTCCTTGTATAGTAACCGGCGTAATGCATGATCGATTTGGGGAGCCGGCCAACATAATGACTCAATTCTGGAACTAATCTTGTTGCCCCTCGAATTACAATATCGGTAAAAGTTAGGGTGCCTTTTGGCTCCCATTGTGGCTCCTCAGGAGTCTTGTTAAATGCCCAGCCAATCTTGATCCAGGTACTGTCGAGGCCTCCTTCCGGCTTGATGTGCAAACCACCTGGAAATCGCTCGAGCAACCATTGATCTTCAGGATCTGACAACAATAATTGCGTTTCTTCTTCAGACCAATCAAGCTGTTGTTCATCCATGAAAATCGTGAACGACGCATCCCGAGGTATTACGCCAAGGTTATCTTGGAATGCGATTTTCTGTTGTAAAATTGAATAAACAGGTAATTTGATATTTAACATGGAAGAGATGACAGGGGCCTGCGGTCCGGCCGCATTTATAAAGATCCGAGTGTCAATCGTTTTTATTCCATCATCAGCTTCTATATCAACTGATTTTATGCCACGACCGTCCTGATTGACCGCCACAACCTCACCATCCAATAATCTCACGCCCAATTTTTGCGACTCTTGAAGCAAGTACATCCCTAATTGTTGGGAGCTGACCGCCCCTGCACGTCTAATGTGAATCAAAGATCGGATATCATTTGAAATGTATGGAAAGTGTTTATTGATAAGCAGAGGGTCGAACAAGAAATCAACGCCAATTGGTTCGCTTTGATAGCCGCCACCAAGCAATGGTTGATAATTCGATTCCCCAGGGCCTCTTTGATATCGCCATTTGCCAACTTCTAAGCCCTCATAGCTGACCAAATAATCAGCTAACTCTGCCTCCGACTGGGAGGTGGCATACACGTATCCTCTGCGCTGCATATGGAAAACATTATTGGAATCATTGGCTAACGATTCCATAAGGTCAATGCTGTGATTCATCAAGTTGACCATGGTTCGATTTGGCCACCAATTGCGGTAGTTTTCGCCCGATTTAGCACTCGTTTGGCTTAACGGAGGATGTTTATCGACAATGAGAACATCCTTGATGCTTTTTACCCGAGCAAGATAGTAGGCTGCGGCAACACCGGCGCTCCCCGCCCCACAGATTATAATGTCTGCCGTATTTACCATGTCTATACCAGCTTCAAATTGAAAAACGAAGTCTTAGAAAATTTACTCGCTCTAATAACATTGAATGGATCTGCAACTATGTGAATTTCAACCTTGTTGAGAAAGTTCACTACTTTGTCGTTGTAATTTGAGAAAGAAAGCGGAACCTGCGCTAAATATTAGGCAATATTCACGCAGATTGCTGGGATCTAATTGGGATCTCGCCGCCTTATTCTTCTTCTTTTCTTTACCAAGGGGGCGCGCTTCTTCGTCGCCTCCGGCACTTCCGGCAATTCTTCCTGCTCCACCAAACCTGATTTTATCAATTGACTCAATTCATTCATGATCCGCTTGTCTGTATCAATTGGTTCGTAAGATGCTAGTTTAATTTCTACTTCCCGTTCAGCTCGCTGTATTAGAGATAGGCGGTCGCTCTTGGTCCAATTTTCTCGGTTTTGGCGGTCGATAACAGGGTTAGGAAGGTACAACTGCTCCGGCCAATTATCAAGGGTGTGTTCGGCCGTAATTAAATGCCCTTCATCTATTAGTTCTCTGGCTAAGTCAACTGTCGGTAAATCATTGACCGGTTCCATTTCCCGAATGAGACGCAAGGCCTGACCGCAAACTTCGTCATCAAAAATAAGTTTTGCCAAACTGAAAACCATAACAAAATCCAGCATACCTGGACCAGAGACAGAGTTGATCCCAGCCAGCGCAGCTAAAAGAGCGGAGCCGAAAGTCTCTGCTCCAGCCTGAGCATCCAAGTATTTGCTATCACTCAAAGCCATATACGCTTGGGTCGGTAAATCCAGGTATTTAGCCACGGACACGAAGGCCATGTTCAAACGCTGAGCCTCAATGGCAGCCATAGGCGACGTCGCTGCCTTCATGTGAAATGTAGCAGGGGCACCACCAAACAGGACCGGGGCACCTGGTTTAATGATTTGAGCCATTGTCAGGCCCGCCAGTACGTCAGCTGTATGAAAGACAGTAGCCCCGACCAGGGTGACCGGCGCAATAAGGCCCATCAAGGTGACCGGCGTAATTTCGATTGGAATTCCCCATTCGACGCAATCCAGCAGGTTTTGACTAGAATCTTCACTATAGCGGAAATTTCCTGTGGCTGTGATGGTAAAAATGGAGAACGGCCGGCTCATTAGGTCGGCCCGACCCTGGCGAAATAGCAGCATCATCTCCGCCATTCGAGGTACACCGTGCTCGGTAAAGGCACCAGAGACAATTGGTTTTCGGGAATTAGTGAGGCAAAGATAAAGTCGCCAGGCGTCGGAAACGTTGGCTTCTATGTCATCATTTGTGGAGAAAGCCGTGGCAAGATAGGCAATGTGCGGTAATCCATCGGCTAGCCGCACATATTCTACAAAATCGGCCGTGTTGGCTAGCCGTGTTTTACCGGTATGATGATCTAAAATTTTAAGACCACTAGAACCGGGGACAAAATGGACGTTGTTTCCGCCCAATTCAGCATGCGGGTTTCCTGCACGGTCAAAGAGAGTAAATTTCTTGGGGCAGGAAGCGATAGCTTTATCAACAACTTCATGGGGAAAGTGGATGCGATTCCCATCTTCGGTTACAAGCCCCGAGTCCAGTAAGCGCTGGCGGAGCATTGGACCACGAATTTCCATGCCCACCTCGCTTAATATCCGCTTCGCTTCGTCTAAAATCCGCTCAATAAGTGATTTATCTAAGATGTTGAGGCTAGGTCTCATCAATCAACTTTAGAGTAATTTTCTTATTTGAACAATACCGCGGTATGGTTTGGGAAAAATAGCTGCAGCGATTATTTTATAAGACAGATGGCCTTAATTGGTCTTGGAAACCATCAGGTACTTTATCTTTGTGACGGATCGACAATAGTTGATATAAAAGAAGGATATTCGACGGCTCTTTTCTTCCAATGGTAAATCCAAGGACCGACGTTTGGGGTCAGACGGCTTTATTACAACGAGCGAAGGAAGAACTCTATCAGTTTTTCTATGAAGAGATAGGTAGGCTTGGAGAAAATCAAGATGATTTTCCCGTTGAGAGTTTTTGCAGGATATCAGGGATTTCGTTGCAAGACTATTGATACGAAATTTGAAATTCTTAGCACTATTTCGTGAAACCGATCTGGCTTGTCGTTACTGTGTCATCCTCAAGATAAACTTTGGCGATGACAGTATGCTGGCCGGAATCCAGACCACTTAGGTCATAATTGCCACAAGGTTGGCCACTTGGGTTTCCACTTAAACAATGGCGATAAAAATATTCAGTTTGAACTGGACTGCCGCTATCTTCGTCGATATAAAACTCTACCTTACTGATTGTGGCATACGGGTCATCCGGATCGCCATTCGGATCGCTAACTTCAGCCTCCATGTTAATAGTGTTTGGTCCTTGATCATTGATCATTAAAATTACGACTGCCGAATCACAAGTTTGATTAGGATCCCCAACCATCAACAGTTCATTCCTAACGGCACAGAATTGTTGTTCAACAGTATCGCCTAGAATTAATAGGATCATGGTA
>JBFFVR010000098.1:0-5794 GCA_041570685.1 Promineifilaceae bacterium (SeqCode) | reverse complement strand
GTTAAAAAGGCGATGTCGCGCGGATCGCCACGGTCAATCACCAGGGCAATAATTCCCATCAGCACAAGGATAAAAATTAGGATGATTAGGCCTAGCAACAGCCATTTTGGTTTGCTGCTGGATATCTTCTTCAGCACTTATAGTTCATTTGCGTTGGAGTATTTACATTCAAATGAATTGCTAAATTATAGTCCATCAATCAAATGCAAAGAAAGTCTTCTCACAATGTCTCTAAAAAAAAGATCCTCAGGATTGAGGATCTTTTATCGTAAATGAATTAGCTTTCACTTAATCATCGAGCGTTCGACGCACAATATCTTTTCCAGGCCGAAGCTCCTTTTCAAATACATCGAACCGGAGCACTGGATGCATACCGGCTTTTTCATATAAACGTGTGGCCCCAGTCAGACTTAAGACATCAACCCCGAGACCAACCCGTGCTTTACCTCGCCTATAAAACTCTCTGAAGCTGTGGTGTAAAAGAGCAAGGGCAATTCCTCGTTTTCGCCACGATTTGCGAACGCCTAGAGTACTAACCCATGCCATATCAGGATCCTGATTCGATTTTTCCCTACAGCTGGCGACACCCACGATTTCATCGTCTTCCATCGCCAAAAACCATATCGATGGATCGTATTGGTCATCGTTTTTCATGAAATGGAGCCAATGCTTTAATTCCGTTTCGAAGGGCTGCTGAACATAGCCCCAATGGTCTCGAAAGGCGTCTTCGATCGCCCAAATCACGTCTCTGGCTTCATCAATACCCTTCATTGTCCTTACTGTAATCCCATTCACCCAGTGTGGCTCAGGCGGCATCTCTTCTAGATCGATAACCATTGTATGAAAGGAACGGACCTCTTGCATGCCTTGGCTCTTCAGGAGCTCCTTGGCTGGCGCGAAATTGCTATCCGTGCCGGCTTCCATAGTCACACGCAAATTTGATGGAGCCTTCGCTAGTGCAAGCTGAAGTTTATTTTCGGCCCATTCCATCAGGTGAGTGCCAAGACCTCGTCCCTGATAATCGGGATGAACGCAACCCCAAACCCAATTTCTGACTGGCGGTTCATCGATATCCCAAACTTCGATGTAGCCTACTAGTCGCCCTTCAGGCGAAAATATCATTTGGGTGGTCGTCTGTAAATCAAATTCAGGCAGAAGCCATTCGGTTCGCATATCAGATAGCGAATGTTCTGATTTTCCAATCATATTAATGGAGCAGATATCGAAAAGCTCTAAGGCTACTTCCAAGTCATTCATAGTAGCTGCTCGAACTTCATATCCCAATTCGAGTAAACTAGCAGGGGCTACTTTTTCCATTAACATATCTTTTCCTCCAATTTCGCTATGGTGATTCCTATTCGCAATCTGACCTAACTTGTCGTGATTCCACAATTCGTCGGACTGAATCACGAATTCTGACCTATCCATCGGATTCTCCTAGTACCCCATGATCACGTAACTTGTTTTGAATGTTTATTCCCTCGCGATAATGAATTGTATGCATTCCATACTCCTGGGCTGACAATACGTTCTCTTTGCTATCATCAATGAAGATTGATTGGAGCGGATCAATATTTAAACGGTGAAGCGCTCGTCGATAAATCTCTTGATCTGGTTTCATGATTCCCTCCTCAGCCGAACAAACGATGAGATCGAATGCATCACTGATGGGAAAAATCTCAGAAAGTGTTTGTCTAAGGCTATTGGTGGCATTACTGATGATGGCGGTGTGATAGTTCGCTTTAAGTTTTCTTATGAGGGAAATCAATTCCTCATCCAGTACATCACCTGACCAGAAATCTCTTCGAAAACTTTCAAGCTGTTCATTTGTTAGATTTAGATAACGGCCGACCCAATTCCAGAGATCTTCGGTGCTGATCTGTCCCATCTGGGCTTTAGTTCCCATTTCACTATTGAAAACGATTTCCTCTGATTGCCGTGCTTCTAAGCCGAGCTTGTTTTCCCATTTCAAACGATTGTCCCAACTTTTGGTCCGGACCAGAACACCGCCGACATCGAAGATTATTGCCTTTATCACTTTCTTTCGCCTTTCAATCTATTGATGAATTTGACAAGCTTAATATAAACCGCGAACATGATTGCTGCTCCTGGTCCCGCTCCTTATATATGCCCTCGGTTATTTGGATTCGGGGACAAAAAAAGCCGCAGTCGCGATTGATGCGCTGCGGCTTTGAATGCTAATAGTTATGTCAAGTCACTCGAGCGCAGACGCACCACGGTTTGGCACATTGATACCATCACCGCTAGCGGGCTGATATTTCACATGTACTAATCCATTCACTTCTGCATCTCCACTCAGATACGTTTACTATGCCCAACGAGACCATAGTTAACAATTTACGAATCTAGCATAGCGCCAGAGGGAAGTCAAGCAAAATTGTGTAAATTCATTTACAGGTGAACATTGAAATAGTTCTCACAGGATCTCAAGGTATCTATCGCGTTCCCAACTAGAAACCTGTAAACGGTACTCGTCCCATTCGGCCGACTTAGCCCTATGAAAGACATCATAAACATGTTCACCGAGTGCGTCCCTGATGACGCTGTCTTCGGCCAGGATCTCTAAAGCTTCACCAAGAGTGCCGGGTAGAACCGCGATACCTTTGTTTGCCAGCTCTTCCGCAGAATAAAGATATACGTCATCGCTCACGGGATCGGGTGCGGCGAGTTCGTTGCGAATGCCATCAAGACCGGCTTCCAACATTGCCGCGAATGCAAGATATGGATTGCAGCCCGGATCCGGACATCTTAATTCAACTCTCGTTGATTGTTCGCGCCCGGGAGAGTATCGAGGCACTCGAATCAAAGCGGAACGGTTAATTTGAGCCCAGCACACGTAAACGGGTGCTTCATAGCCAGGGACAAGCCGTTTGTAACTATTAACAGTCGGGGCGACGATCGCTGCCAAAGCAGGAGCATGTTTCAACTGCCCGGCGACAAAATGTTCCGCTAACTTGGATAGGCGATAACGTCCATTCGCGTCATAGAACTTATTATCACCATCCAAATCGATGAGACTTTGATGCACATGCATGCCCGATCCATTAACGCCAAAAAGGGGTTTGGGCATAAATGTTGCCAAAAGTTCGTGAATTTGGGCGATGGCTTTGACTGTATATTTCACCGTCATCACATGATCAGCGGCCGTCACCGCGTCCGCATATTCGAAATCTATTTCATGCTGCCCAACGGCTACTTCGTGATGTGACGCCTCGACGTCAACATTCATTTCTAATAAGGCTTTGACGATATCGGAACGAACTACCTGAGCTCGATCACGCGGCGAAAAGTCAAAATATCCAGCAACATCATGCGGCACGGGTTCAGTCGTCCCCCGACCGTTATCAAATAAAAAGAATTCGACTTCTGGTCCACAATTAAATGAGAACCCCAAATCCATAGCATTTTGAATCGCTCTCTTAAGAACCGAACGAGGGTCCCCAATAAACGGATTTTCGTCAGTCGAATAAACATCACAAATAATTCGAGCTCTGCGACGATCTGGATCGCTCCAGGGAAGAACGGCATAGGTTTCTGGATCTGCCTTGAGAAACATATCCGCTTCCGAAATCCGGGCAAAGCCCTCGATTGAGGAGCCATCAAACCAGATCCCTCTCGTCAGTGCTTCCTCCAGCCTGTGAACAGGAATAGAGACGCTTTTTACTCCTCCCATAATGTCGGTAAACTGTAGACTAATAAAAACTACCCCGTCGATTTTTACTTTTCCTAATAATTCTCCTGAGTCCACTTTCTCCTCCTATAATGAATAATTCTCTTCAGACATTATGGTCAAAATATCAGCGATGTCGACATTACCTCCACTCAGGATCACACCAACTCGCTCACCAGAAGTTTGATATTTGCCCGAAAATACTGGTGCTAACGCAACAGCCGCGCTTGGCTCAATCACGATTTTCAACCGCTGCCAAACAAACTTTAGCGTATCTACTATCTCCTGTTCGCTCACTCTGATCATGTCGGCGACAAATTTTTGCATGACTGTGAGGTTAAGATTTCCAATTTGCCGAGTACGAAGACCATCGGCAATCGTATTCGGGACGTGGTCCAGCGTGACTACTTTGCCGGATTGCCAGGATAAGCCGGCATCCGCTGCGATTTCGGGTTCCACTCCGATTACTTTACAACTAGGATACTTGGCTGCCGCAGCCAGGGCGGACCCGCTAATTAGACCCCCACCTCCAACAGGGACAAAGAGTAGATCTAACTTTCCAATCTCGTCAAACAATTCCCAGGCAGCTGTTCCTTGTCCGGCAATAATGTGTTTGTTGTCATATGGATGTATGAGCGTCAGATTCTCATTCTCAATAAGGTCGTTAGCAACCCTTTCTCTTTCAATAGCTTTGCATGGAACAATCCTGGCGCCATATGCCTGGGTCGCAGATCGTTTGACTTCTGGAGCATCCTTAGGCATCACAATAGTAGCCTCTATACCCAAAAGCCTGGCAGCAAGAGCTACACCTTGAGCATGGTTGCCGCTAGAGTGGGTGACGATGCCTCTCGTTTTTTGATCTTCTGTTAGTTGGCTGAGCGCATTGTAAGCCCCCCGAATTTTAAATGCCCCTGCCCTCTGAAAATTCTCGCACTTTAGAAAAAGATGCCGCCCGGTCATTTTGTCCAATGAACGAGAAGTCATGACGATGGTACGATTGACAATGCCGTCTAGCCGAAGGTAAGCCGTAGCAACATCTGCCGGTCTAATCTCAGACATGATCATAAAGTCTAAATCAGAAAACCAGATTGGCAAGATAGTGAACTTTGAATACGGTTATTTAGTTTTCAATTATTCTATGAGTTAGGCCAATATCCTGACCATTTCGATCCGCCTAAAAACATCAAAGTAGCCAGCGCTCTTGTAGCCCCGCCACCTTAAATCAGAAGAAGGCAAGTTTTGGAGAATAGCGTCCTGGGACTGATGTAAGTGATGAAGTGTACGAAGCAATCCAGCTGTTACAGAGTCCTGCGAACCTGTAAGGCATACACATTCTATGTGGGTTAGCTGAAATTGATCGACTTTATAACCAACCCAGCCTTTAGACCCATTTTCAAATTCAATTAGAATACCTTGATATCCGGGCACATTGACTAAGGATTCGGTTTCATTCAACCAATTAGGACGTGTATTTCGCTCACGGGCAAAAGATAAGACTTGATCATTGTTAAGTTTAGTTATCTGCTTGGGTGCAACGGATCCAGTATTTGACAATGGAGCCTTGTCTATGTGTGTGGGCGGCCGGCGGGCAACGACCAGTTTCCTGGTGCGCTTAAAACCACTGGTGAGAAAGAGTTGGTTGGCAGGGAGATTTCCTGCGATGACTTCAAGCCAGATAGCTCCAATTCCCTTATCCACCGCTGATTGGAGGAGTCGATCAATAATCGCCCGGCCTGTTCCTTGTCGCCGCCCCTTTGGCAAAACGCCAACTCGGGTAATCCAGGCTCTGTCGCGACGGACTCCCAGCATTCCCAGCCCAAAAATTGTTTCTCCATGGACTGCAACCCACGAGGACCTAAGATCGACATCATATATATCTATATACTCCCGAAGCCTGGCAGCATTCAGAGGCATTGGTACGATATAATCGATTCGTGTCTGATTGTAAGCCTCAGTTAACTGTTCGAGGCTAAAATTATTTGCACAAACCAGTTCCATCTCGAGTTAGAATAAATCCCAAAGATTCATGAATTCGTTTCCGTAAGCTAATTAATTGCCGATTATATCTGCGATCGGTTGGGGAAATTTTATCACATCAATAGG
>JBFFVR010000097.1:0-5804 GCA_041570685.1 Promineifilaceae bacterium (SeqCode) | reverse complement strand
AGCTCCTCCTTTGGCATATCAAGGTAGGGATGATCAGGCGTAACATAATCGCCTAAGTAGATAATGTGGTCACCGCCCTAATGACGCCGGTCGATGTAAGTTGTGTGTTCTACTAGAGCTAGAAAGGGGTATTCGCCGGCCGCCTTATCTGGCGATTCTGCCGGTAGATTGAGCCAATAAGTGTCTTTCAGCAACTGATTTTTTAAAGCAAGTACCAGGACGACAGCTCCCATGCTCTTTAATTTGTTCAATTTTTCCAAGTATAAATTTGGCAACATGGGCGACAGGCGACTCATTAGTTTTGGAGAAGTCGTCACCAAACAACGATCATAACTAGTTTGTTCGCCATTTATGCTGATATCTATACCATCATTTTGTCCAGATGTGATTGATTCTACCGGACAGTTCAGCCGAACCTTTCCATGCCTTTCTTTGACGGCGATCGTAAGTGTATCGACAAAAAACTGAAAGCCGCCTTCAAAATAACCGAGTCGAGGACTACGAACCTTGAGTCGAGCCCACATCCAAGCCATATTTGCCTTCTGATAATGTGGTCCGAACTTGCCAATAAGGAGAGGCCGCCAGGTCTTTTCGTAAATCTTTTTCCCGTACCAGCGTCGCATCCACTGATCGGCCGTGTGTTTCTCCAAGGACCGCCATGGATTAGTGAATCTCAAATAGGCGCTGACAAGGCCAAAACGAGCGACATCAACCAGGTTGAAACCAGGATAAGTTATCCATGATTGGGGGGAATCAAAAGGGACGATACGGTTATCATAAATAACCGAAGTGGTTGGACGAGGCCAAAATAATTTTGAGCTAATACCAAGCTCTTTTACCAGAGCTATTATCTGGTCGTCAGATTTGAACAAATGGTGGTAGAAAAATTCCAGTGGCCAATCCCATCTCTCGTCTTTAAACCCGGCGGCAAGGCCCCCGGCGTATTGGTTGGCCTCATAAACGGTGACCTCATGACCTGCGTTGAGCAAATCGTAAGCGGCCGTCAATCCGGTTATTCCGGCTCCAATTATCGCTATTTTCACGAGATCGCTTTTTCCTGCTGCATATTTGTCGCTTGACTAAAATCGGACCAGCCCATGCCTTCCCTTATCATATAGTAGATACCTAAGAGCGTAATCGGTAACCATAAAGCGGCATGGAGCACTAATGTGTAAGCCGCCGCGATTACAGCATCTACGCCATACATCTCTAGGATCGCGATTCCAGGCGCGTCAAAGGTGCCGATATAACCAGGCGCCGATGGCAATGTTGTGGCCAGATTAACAACTCCGTTCATCAACATCAGCGCGAAAAAGCTTACTTCAAAATCAAAGGCATGCATGATGAACCAGTATTTGATCGTTTCTAACAACCAAATAATCACCGAGGTAGCAAAGATCATTATTACATAGCGGAAGCTGCGTAATGCTTCCAATCCCTCTAGGAATCGATTGGTCATTTCCAAAATGGGTATTCTCACTCGCTTTGGCAAGAAGGCATTGGCGATAATTTCGCTATAGCGCTGAGCTCTTTTAGGCATTGCTGCAAGGGTAAAAAAGAACAACAGTGCTCCGAAAAACAGAACACTCGCGATGATGACGATGTTACGAAGATTATCGTTTGGAAGCGGCGCTAATGGTAAAGCGGCAAAGACGAACATTAGCATTACCAAACCATCAAATACGCGTTCCACGATAACGGTGGCAAGACTCGCGCTCATTGCCACGTTCTCCCGCCGTCTCAACACATAAGAACGAAGCACTTCGCCAGCTCGAAAGGGGTAGACATTGTTTCCCATATAGCCTATCACGACAACTGGGAATAACCGATTTAGACGGATGAACTTGAGAGGTCGCAACATATAGTGCCAGCGCCAGGTTCGAGCCCATACGGCGAGAAAATAGACCGCTACGCTTGGAATTAGCCAAAGGTAGTTGCCGTGCTGAAGTGCCTGCCATACGGCATCCAAACGCAGGCCTCGCAGGGCCAACCATAAAAAGAAGGCGCTGATGAACACGCCAACCCAAATTTGCCACCGTCTCAAATATTCACCTTCAGAATCTTTTGCTCTTGAATCGCTCCATCAACCGGCAACATCATTATTCTTTTCGCGCAAAATCGAAGACGTATTCTTTATACACGATTTTTCCGGTTGCCCCTTATGAATGGTCTGAGTGCGCAGATTGTACCACGCTTTGCCTTATCCATATTCTCTCCTTTATTCCTTTTTCATAGAAATAAGGACCATCGTTCTATCTAACATCGAATTTGACTTTTGCTACGCTTTCGAGGCATTTGGACCCTGGATTGATTGCTTCTCATCTCCAATTTATTCGACAGTTATCCATAATTTGCGAGAAATCAGATTTTTATGTAAAGTATTAGTGGACTGGATGCTTTAATGGTTTATCATTATAATTCCTTTAGAAATGCAGGAGTAAAGCCTTTTGGGGACTTTCCCATATTTATTGCGGGAAGGTGGGCGAATGAAGATTTGGTCGTGTTCATGCAGTAGCCCATAAGCCTGCAATAATCATGGAATATATTCTTGCACGTGCTAAGAGTCAGTGCCGGTTAAGTTCATTAGCTTCGAGTCGCTGCGATAAAACGTGGAATAACAGATCATCAAAAAAGGTGAAGGAGTACGCTTATGATGCCTCGCGTCTTAGTTGTGGACGATGATCCTGGCATTTTGAAATTGGTGGAGCGAGCCTTGGGTTCCCGCGGCTATCAGGTGCTAACGGCCGACAGTGGCACAGAGGGGCTCAACCAAATTCATTCTGAAAAACCAGATATCGTCATTCTAGACAAAGTAATGCCAGATATCGAGGGATTTGAAATAGCTCGGAGGCTCCGCCGGGATCCAGACTTAGCCCATATACCTATCGTCATTCTCACGGGGGCATCTCAATTGGGCGACAAGTTGGATGCATTCAATGCAGGTGCAGACGACTATATGACCAAGCCCTTTGAGGTAGATGAGCTAGCTGCTCGCCTTGCTGCTCTTTTACGACGAGCTGAAGCTTTCAAAGCAGCTCAAACACAAAGCTTAGATTTGGTCGAGTCAGCAAGTATCATCGCTGTTCATACCCTCAGGGGAGGCATCGGCTGTTCAACGATGGCCGTAAACATGGCTTATGCTCTGACCTCCCTTTGGAGTCGACCAGCTTTGCTCATGGATATGGTCATGTCATCTGGCCAAGTAGCTGTCTTACTAAATGAATCAATTCGCCGTTCCTGGTCAGATCTTATCGCTTTTGACAATGGTGCATTTGATTTAGAGGCGCTTGAAAGCATAATGAACCAGCATATGAGTGGATTGCATTTCATCGCGGCACCTAAAGATCCGATCGATGCTGAAGAGGTGAGCAGTGATTACCTGAAACAATCGATTACCCTGCTCAAGCCGCGCTACGAATATCTGGTTATCGATCTACCCCATGACTTTAGCGACGTCGCTCTGGATATCTTAGATGCGGCGGATTCAATCATCATGCTTATGGCTCCAGATATTGTATCTATTCGGGCGGCATCCGTGACTCTGAATACCTATAACGAACTTGGTTTTGAAGAAGATAAGGTCAAGCTGATTCTAAATAAGACCTTAGCTTATAGTACCTTGTCATCCAAACAAATCGAAGAGGCTCTGAACCATCCAATTTCTATGATCCTCCCTTATTCTCCGAAGCGATTTGTCACAGCTATCAATAGTGGGGTCCCTCTTCTCCAGGGCGATCCCGAGGATGGCATATCTGCGCAACTTGAGGATTTTGCTTTTCGCTTAAGCAAAGAATCTCATCAACTGATTCCACCTCCAGCACCCAGCGAAGCCTGGCAACGGGTCAATAAACGATTGGGTCTATTTGATAGCCAAAAACGCTCCAAGAAAGGGATATTTGGGTTAGGTCGAAACTGATAAGAGACTAGGATTCCGGTGTAGAACGGGGGGGTGGCGATGTTCCAGCCGCAGACGTTTCTGTGGCCTCTGGAACGGCTGATGGATCGTCCGTCTCATTCAGACTCGTCTCTGCAGATGACGCTTCTTCTTGAGCGGCCGTCAGAACAGGCAATCTTTCATTAGTTCCAGGGGGAGTAATTTCGAGTGGTTCGACAGGAACCTGAAGAACTTCGTTGCTAACGCGCACCGGGGTATATTGCTCGTTCGCCGGGCCAACAACGATGATATTGGATCCCGCAGGAATAAAACCCAGATTTTTTGCTCCCCGGCATGGATCTATGCGCAGATTAATGCCCAATGGCCCAGTAATGGCTGTTTCACCCAAAATCGTTAGTGCTTCTGTAAATGCCCATCCCGCCGTGGCATTTCCAGCGGGGAAGGGAGTAGGAGCGAATGGTGGAGCCTCGGTTGGCATGGGGTCGTGTGGCCAGATCTCGGGATGAGGCGTCGTTCGAGTCAGAAGATTGCTCGCATGGACTAAGACTGGGGTATAGCCACAACGATCCCGACCTACTGGAATAACCTCAGCAAATCCCATGACAATGCCAACTTGATCGCCAGCTTGCGTAGGTCTATCGCGCAGAATAATTCCGATTTCGTCAACAGTTACCCGACTGTCTGCTCTTAACAGGCTATCATTCCACGCCCAACCCAAAAAGAAGTTTTCTGGTAAAGCGGTTGGCTCAGGTGTTAATGATGGCGTAGGCATCAAATCGAGTTGGGCGGTCGTTATGGTTGGTGCCATGACCGGAACGTTATTGGCCTCTGCTTGCCTCGCTACGGCTGTTGGCTGAACAACAACAACATAAACCTGAACAGGAGGTTCTGTTGCCTGAATCGTGGGTACAGGTTCTGTAGTAGGCGTTAATGTTGGGGCAGTGACAGCCACGTCCTCTGGATCTGGCCGCTCACAGGCAGCAAGCAGGACGAGGATGGCAGTCGCCAATACTCCAATAATAAATGCCTTCTGCAAACTGACGCGATACATCAACTAGGATTTTAGCGTATTTTAATACTTTGGGTAGTATTTTCGAGATGAGAATCTAATTGCTGGTTACTACCGGTAAATACCCCCTTGCCGGCACTACCTGCACCATTCCCGTAGCAATATTGTCTGACTCGTTATCTTCACCAATTTGATCGAGGGGATCGATCTTCGCCCAATACTGATGAATGCCTAATGGTAGTTCCGACCAGACAACAAAGGCGTCAACATGATGAACCGCACATCCTTGTAAACCTGACCAATCTTCCAGAGGCGCTTCGATATTTGCCGTACCAATCTCTTTGGTCAACTCTTCATTGGAGAAAAAAGTCACTTCAAAGTCTGTTCCCAAGCGGTGATTGCCATTATTGTGGATTGGAACCTTCAACTTAACATCAGCTGAATTATCTGAATTGGCACCACGGACAATATCCTCAACGGTTCTAGACAACAAATTAACGGTAACCGGATCATTCATAGCGATTGTTTGGAACTCCAAACCAACATTCGTGAGCCCAGGTGGATCATCACCTGTGACTAAATTGTAATCCATCATAGTGGACACCAGACCACAACCATTGCTGCACGAGCCGGTTACCGTCTAATTTATAACCCAGTTCAGGATCAATTGCTTGATTCAATAAATAATCAAAGGAATTAGCTAAATAATTTGCAACTCGAGGTGGATCAAAGCAATTGCCATACTCATCCTTAAAACCGCAAGCCTGGCCATTATGATAATAAGGCCACAAGATAGAGTATTCGGAGATCATTAGCGGTTTATCTTGCTGACCGTGATCCTTCATCCTTTGCCGCATCGACAATACTTGACTGGCAAAGACATTCATATCGTCATGCTCT
>JBFFVR010000096.1:0-5859 GCA_041570685.1 Promineifilaceae bacterium (SeqCode) | reverse complement strand
CATGTTGTTTCCAATTGGCTCGAGGCAGGTTGAATCCGTGGATTAAGGCTTTGAAGACAACCAATGAACATCAGCCACAAAATATGTGGAGCAGAAAGAGCAGTAATCAAGAAAGGTGTTCTATTACTGAATTTCCGGCTAAAAGCGCCAATAATGCTTACTTCCACCCAGCTAGAAGATATTATGTGCCACGCTACATCAATTGGAGGAGCATGTCAGAAAATGCCGATATCATAACTAAATCTATGGCCCAGAATCAACGAAACTTCAGTGCCACATGCAAGAGAAAATAATATATTCTGTATCAATTTAGAGGGAGAGACGTGTCGATTAGCTGGCTATTGACTTTATTCAGACAGAAACAGTTTCACTTATTCTTTACGCCGACGTGGGCAATGTTCACTTGCAAACAGAGCCTGATACGGTGATCTGTTCTAAGAATTCATCACCAAGAACCGACTCGGTAGTGCATCGATGGGAGGTGCGAGGGATTCGTTTTGATGGAGAACATAAACTTTTTTCATTATTGGCCTGGTGATTTAGCCAGGTGTCACCAATAAATTCTTGAACATCTCAGCCAGAATTTTTCAATAGTTTCATGCTGGCAACTGGCGCTTTGCATACCGTCCGCGGCCTGGTAAACCAAGAAAATCCTCGCCTTCCACAATGACTTCACCCCGGCTAATCGTAGTTGATGGCCAACCACTCATCTTAAAGCCATCATATGGCGTCCAATCCACATTTTCATGCAGCGATTCAGGAGAAAGTACAATCTCGTGATTCGGATCGAATATGACCAGATCAGCATCGTAGCCGACAATGATATCACCTTTATTTTTGAGCCCAACCAAACGAGCGGGTGTGGTAGAGCACATATCCACCCATTGATTTTTCGATATCCGCCTTGTCTGGACCCCGAAATGATAAAGAGCAGGAAAGCGCATTTCGATGGAGGGGACGCCACCTGGAATGCGACTGTAATCGTTTATCCCCGTTGCTTTCTCTTCACTACTAAACGGACAATGATCGGTGCTTATTACCTGAATCTTTCCTTCGTGCAATGCTTCCCATAAGAGCTCTTGAGTTGCTTTGTCGCGAATAGGCGGTGAGCAGACAGACAAGGCGCCAGCGACACCCGGCCTGTCGAAGACCTCAAGAGATAACAAGAGATATTGGGGGCAGGTTTCAGCAGTAACCTGTTGTCCTCGTCGGCGGGCGGCTGCGATGCGCTCGATCGCTTGCGGACTTGTAACATGGAAAATATGTAGATTAGTTCCTACCAACTCTGCAATATCAATAACCCTTCCCGCGGCTTCTCCTTCCATGCTGGCCGGCCGGCTCCGAGGGTGCCATCGAGGTGAAGTGTTGCCTGCTGCTAAATTGCGCTCAACTAGCGTGCAAATCACGTCCCAGTTTTCAGCATGTACGACGGCAAGTCCAGCCACATTTTGCACTGCTTCTAAGGCTTGCATCATCTGTCCATCGGTTAAGCATAGTCCGTATGCCATATACATCTTGAAACTGATACAACCTGCATCGAAAGCCTCTGGAACTTGCTCTAGAATATCTATTTCGGCCGGTCCGATCGTCATGTGTAATCCATAGTCGATAACAACCTTGGGATCGGCAAGTGCTCGTCGAGCATTAATTGCTTGAACCATCGTCTGGCCAGGTTGCCTTTCTACAAAATCGATGATCGTCGTCGTGCCTCCATAAGCGGCTGCCCTGGTCCCAGTGTAAAAGTCATCAGCTGAAATAAAGTTGCCGATCGGCATCTGCAAATGCACATGAATATCAACCGCTCCAGGAGTAACCAATTTGCCAGTTGCATCCAGCACTTGCTTCCCTTTCAGTCCTTGTCCAATTGCGACGATCTTCTCCTGACTGATCGCAATATCGGCCTTGAAAGAGTCCGTTGACGTGATTATGGTGCCATTTTGGATGACAAGTTCATATGCCATTGTTATTCCTTAGCCAGATAAACTCGTTAACTATGATCAGATTGTACCCGAAGCAGAATCACGACGAAATGAGAGGATCCGAAATCAGGATAATTCGGCTTCAATTGTTTGAAGGCTTAATTTGAACTTCAGCAATTGGGTATTATCAACTTTAGTCTACCACCTGAAATTCCTCCAATGACTTGGATCATGCTGCATACTTGCTTGGCTTGTTCCATAGCAAAAAGAGATTTACACTTGATACAAGAAATTCCTGATGAACACATTTCAATTCAAGTCGCCTTTTTCGATTTTCGTGAAAGGTTGTCTGTGTTGAATTCATGTTTTCTCATCATAGTTAATTGGATGATGGAACTGTTAGCGCTAGCCTAAGCAAGCAGCCGGAGGGTCCTATGAACAATCCAGAAAGCCAGCCTGAAGTCGATAATTCCAAGAACTCGCTTACATTACAGTCCCTATTGGCGTCGTTGAGTGACGTCCAGAGTGTTGACGAAACGGCCAACCTCGAATTGATAGATCTGCCCATGGGTGAAATCCTATTTGAACAGGGTGATGTTGGACATAGCGTATATCTTCTTGTTGCTGGGGTTCTTGGGGTAAAGGTTCGCCATGAAGATGGCAGTGAGACTGTGATAGATAAACTAGCACCTGGCGCTTTGGTGGGGGAGATGGCCCTTATTAGCGGCCGCCCACGGACCGCTACTGTTTATTCGATTGTCGACTGCGGTTTATTGCGCATCACTCGCTCCCAATTTGAAGAGATGGTTGCTCAAGACAAAGCAGGCGCTAGTGCTTTATCAGAAGCTTTGACTCCGCGCTGGCAACGTTTACAGCTTGCCGCGGTATTGCGTGATCTTTTTGGAGAAATTGATACGCCTACACTCCATGCTCTGCAGGGTAAGCTGGAGTGGCGTCATTTGTCCAATGGCGATCTGCTTTTTGAGCAAGGCGACAAAGCCGACGGTATGTATATCGTCATCAACGGCCGTTTGCGAATTGTGCATTCCGACTCCGAAGGACGCTCTCATACGCTCAATGAGATTGCGTCTGGAGAAACTGTAGGTGAATATGCTTTGCTGACTGAAGAGAAACGTTCGGCGACGGTGTTGGCAATCCGGGAAACCGATGTTGTTCGCATCGATCCAGGAGATTTCGAGCAGCTAGTCAAACAATACCCTATGCTAATTAGAGCTGTCACCCGAATTATTGTTGAGCGACAACAAAGGCAATTGAAGAGAACGAGCAAAAGCAAGACCGCGGCAAGTAATTTTGCTGTCGTTTTGGCCAGTCCAGATATAGATGGTCATGCCTTTGCAGCTGAACTGTCAGATAAGCTTAATAACTTTGGGAATACATTTTATCTGACCGCCGCAAAGTTCGATGAATTATACGGACAATCAGGAGCAGCTCAATTGCCCGTTGATGATCCGAGTGACCCTGCTATTGTTGCTTGGCTAGCTGAGCAGGACGCAAAATATCAGCATGTCCTGTTTGTTTGTGACTACCAGTGGTCTGAGTGGACAAGTCGTTGCCTAAGCCAAGCTGACCGTGTTCTGATTGTAGCCGATCCAAGCGGCGACCCATCACTTGGCGCGGTTGAAAACCAATTGGGCCAATTAAAGGCCCATTTACGAAGCGATCTCATTTTTTTGCATTCAGTTGAAACTGAACGTCCTAAAGGAACGGCGTCTTGGCTTGAAGAACGAGAAGTGGTGGAATGTTTCCACATCCGTCCCGAATTAATAAGCGATTGGGGAAAATTGGCTCGACTGCTAACCGGTCGAGCTAACGCCCTTGTTCTAAGCGGTGGAGGGGCGAGGGGATTTGCTCATCTGGGTGTTTACCGGGCACTGAACGAAATGGCGATCCCGATTGATTACGTGGGTGGTGTAAGTATTGGTGCGCTTGTTTCTCTTACGATTGCTACCGGAATGCCTTATGAGAGAGCTGCGGCGTTGGCTAACCAGTTTGCTGGATCAAGTGGCTGGACTGATTATACATTGCCACTAACTTCCCTAATGGCTTCCAAAAAAGTGACCACAACTGTACAGGATGTTTGTGGGGACATTCAGCTTGAAGATACTTGGTTGCCCTACTTTTGTATATCGACCAACCTGACAACTGCTGAGCAAGTAGTGCACAGGCGTGGAACTGCCTGGCGAGCGGTCAGAGCATCTCTGGCTATTCCTGGCGTTTTCACGCCAGTAATCGAGGATGACGAAGTGTTGGTAGATGGCGGGGTGATGGATAATTTTCCCGTAGATGTTATGGCCAAATTGAGTGATAGCATTCACATCATTGGGGTTACGCTTTCTACCCACCAAATTCGTAAAGTCAACTATGATTTTGATGCTCATATCTCTGGCTGGAAAATATTGAGAAGCCGTCTCAATCCATTTTCCAACCGGTTGAGATCCCCGTCACTCGTGGGAACCATCCTCAGAACACTTGACATAAACAGTGTGAATCGAAGCCGAGAGACAGCCTTAATGGCAGACCTCATCATTCGGCCCGAAGTGCGAAAGTGGGGCTTCCTCGATTTCGCCAGCTATAAAGAAATTGAACAAGCGGGTTATGAAGCAGCCTACGATTTGCTGCAAGATTGGCCAGATAACGGCTAAAATGGAAACTGAAAAAACCCCATTTTGATCTGTTTATAGTACCTGCAAAAATTCTTATTCCACTCGTGTTTCAACTATAAGTACTCATGGACCATGGAGAAAACAGATGTATTTATGTAATCTAGTAACATAAAATTCTAATCAGATCCTATTAAGCTTGTCGGCCAAAATAGGGTATAATTAAATAAATCGTTAAGTTTTTGGTGATTCCTTGGGGCACAAGAGTTCCGAAAGTTTGGCATAGCGAATTTCATTGTTTTTTGAAATTGCATCGAGAAGTGGGTGCCCCATAGCAAGACCATAATGCGAAATGCGTTGTGTTCGCGGGCTTGCTTTATAAATGAGCCGGACTGTGAAAGATGGCATTTTGACGATAGTCAGTAAATTTTCGAAGAAAAGAAAAGTATTCGTCAAGTAGTTCGCAGGAATACAAATGGAACTTAAATACTATCTTCGCATCTTACTACGCCGATGGTGGCTAGTTGTAGGTTTTGGCATCATCTTTTTTATAGTTGGGCTGCTCATAGCGGCAAATATACCACGCGTATTTGAGTCAAAAGCTTCTTTCGTTCTCAAGCCACATTCCTCTGTTGTTATTGCCGAAGATACCGTGGGAGCAATCGATACCCTCAGCAGACGAATAGAAATCTCCAGCACCTTTGCCGAGGTTGTGGGTAGCAACATTATTCATAGTCGGGCGGCCGAGCGACTGGGCATTTCTGATTCAGAAAGTGAAAATTATTCAGCTGTTGGGGAGGTGGTTCCTGGAACCAATGTGTTAGAACTCACGGCGAGAGGATCCGACCGTGAATTGACCAAGGAATTTGCCGATGCTGTTTCCTTAGAAACAATTGAATTTGTAAATAGCCTTTTTGATGTATTTGAGCTTCGATCGCTAGATCCAGCTTCGACAAGAAGCTCGGCCGTCGGTACCAGCCGATCATTTATTTTAGGCGCTACAACGATTTTCGGCTTGGCTTTGGGAGCGATGTTGGCGTTTCTTATTGAGTATCTGCAGCGCGTTTTTTCAGATACGACTGGCTTAGATATCGTTGATATCGATTCCGGCATTTATAATCGAGCCTATTTCGAATTACGGTTAAAGGAAGAGATCAGTCGCTCCAGAAGAAATGAATATACATTTTCCCTTGCTTTAGTTGATTTAATAAAAACGAGAGAGGGTGGCTACGAATCTGGCCAATTCAAGTTAGACGTATTGCGAAAGATCATATCAATTGTCGGTACAGATCTTCGAGCAGAAGATATCATCGCTCGCT
>JBFFVR010000095.1:0-5911 GCA_041570685.1 Promineifilaceae bacterium (SeqCode) | reverse complement strand
GCGATCACCCCTATATTTCGAATTTTCTCTAACGGATAACGAGACATCTTTAAAAACCACTAAATCGATCACAACCAACCCGATTTATCAATCCTAAAACCGGTAATGAGCGAAGGCCCGGTTAGCTTCTGCCATCCTGTGAGCATCATCTTTTCGCTTCACAGCGGCACCTAATCCTCGAGAAGCATCCATCAATTCGGAAGCCAGCTTGTCGGCCATAGACCTTCCGTTACGGCTCCTGGCTGCCATAAGTAACCAACGTATGGCAAGCGAACTGCGCCGATGATACGGAACTTCCATCGGTACCTGATAAGTGGCACCACCAACCCGCCGAGGCTTAACTTCAACTTGCGGCGTTACATTTTGCATCGCTTCGTTAAAAACCTCAAGCCCTGACTTTTTTGTCCTTTCTTCGGCAATTTCCAGAGCTTCATAGATGATACGT
Organism: Promineifilaceae bacterium (SeqCode); assembly: GCA_041570685.1. Taxonomy (GTDB): domain Bacteria; phylum Chloroflexota; class Anaerolineae; order Promineifilales; family Promineifilaceae; genus UBA11865. Next base: position 5,466 of record JBFFVR010000095.1, on the reverse strand, counting down.
TGGGCGGTACTCTTTTTCCCACCATACATCATTCGATTGATGAACATCTGAAGCGTTACGCTGTTATAACGCAAATCGGGTTTTATATCCCGCTTTTCAGGACTGTAACGTCTTGGCATACTTCTCTCCGACCATTAAATCCGGAACTAATAATCCTTAGTTCTTTGGAGCTTTTGCCCCATATTTAGAACGCCCCTGCTTACGATCGCTGACGCCACTTGCGTCGAGCGTGCCACGAACAACGTGGTAACGAACGCCGGGCAAATCCTTAACTCGGCCGCCTCGGACCAATACGACCGAATGGTCCTGCAACGTGTGCCCTTCACCAGGAATGTAAGCGGTTACCTCAATTCCATTCGACAAACGAACGCGAGCTACCTTTCGAAGCGCCGAATTTGGCTTCTTGGGCGGCATCGTTTTGACCTGCGTACAGACCCCTTTCTTTTGGGGCGCACCTCTACTTAGTTTGGAACGTCGCTGTTTATACGAGTTAAAGGTGTATTGCAAGGCAGGCGCCTTATTTTTCTTTCGCTTACTTTTCCGACCTTTGCGCACAAGCTGATTAATTGTCGGCACTTGTTTTTCTCCTTACCTCATTACAGATTGGAGTTCTAACCAATTCTTTCAATCAATAACAGTTTTGTTAACGATTTACTGCCTACACTCGACAATGGAGGCCATCGAAGGAAATCGATGGCCTCCAATCTATTATCTTATCCAATTCGTGACTCAATTCGCCTTCGGCTTACTTTGTCACGCCATTCATCTAAAGTCCAACGCCCCATTTTACCACAGGTGTAGGACTTGTCAACAAGTTTGTATTTTGGTTGTTAACTAGTTGGCAGTTAGCGCCTGCTCCTCGCCAAATCCATCAGACCCGTACCCACCCAATGGCGGTGGCGTTTGTCGTCTTCTTTGCCGAATCGAATAACGTCTCCACCCTCAGTAACGGCTTCTACTGCAAGACCAAGACTTTGTAATTCTTTTATTAGCACTCTGAATGAAGCCGGTACGCCCGGTTCTTCAATCGGCTCATCTTTGACAATCGACTCGTAGGTTTTTACCCTGCCCTGGACATCATCGGATTTGACAGTCAGCATCTCCTGTAATGTGTGAGCAGCGCCGTAGGCTTCTAATGCCCATACTTCCATCTCACCAAATCTTTGGCCACCGAATTGGGCCTTACCACCCAACGGTTGTTGGGTTACAAGAGAGTAAGGACCTGTTGACCGGGCATGTACTTTATCTTCAACCAAGTGAGCCAACTTTAGCATATGAATAATGCCAACAGTAACCGGTTGGTCAAAAGAATCACCTGATTTGCCATCCAACAATCTTTCTTTCCCGATAACGGGGGCAGGATGTCCAGTCTTTAACGTGAATTGAGCCGTAACTTGCAACAACTCTTCCAAAGAAATCGCCTGGGGATCGACTTTGAGCTCATCTCCTAGCTCTTCCGCATATTGGTCTAGCATATCGCTATACCATTCTTTAATGCAGACTTCTATTGCCTGAAGATTTTGTGGTAACCACTCATCCTTAATCTTGCCTTCAAGATCACCGAGCATGATCTCATCTGGATTCCACTCTCGATCTCGCATCCACTCCCTGGCAACGGAATGACGAGCATATGTTATGTCCGTTACAAGTCGGTCGCGTTCATAACCGAGTTCACCTAGCCAGGCAGAAATGAACAAATTGCGAGCTTCATCATCATCATCGAGTGATTCCAAATCATAATCAATTTCTTCCAACCACGACCAAGCCCAGTCGCTGGCATCTCGCCATGCTCTCTCGACGATCCAAGCGCGAGCCAATTCGGCCGCGATTTCCCCTTCATCGGCACCGTCAAACACCGGCGTAATCGCTCGGAAGCCCAGTCGATTGGCAGCCCAACCTAAATGGGTTTCTAAGACCTGTCCCAAGTTCATTCGCCCGGGCACGCCAATGGGATTCAAAATGATGTCAACAGGTGTGCCATCTGCCAGGAAGGGCATGTCTTCAACAGCCACGACTTTAGAGATAACACCCTTATTGCCATGGCGCCCAGCCATTTTGTCGCCTTCGGTGATTTTCCGCCTCTGGGCGACACTGACACGAACCATCGTTTCAACGCCGGCTGGCAAATCTCGATCCTGTTGGCGATTAAAGACCTGTACATCAACGACCTTTCCTCGAGCACCATGGGGCAATCGCAAGCTTGAATCCTTGACCTCTCGAGCTTTATCTCCAAAGATAGCCCTTAATAATTTTTCTTCTGGGCTAAGTTCTTTTTCGCCCTTTGGTGTGATTTTGCCAACCAAAATATCATTTTCATTCACATAGGCGCCGACACGGATAATTCCGCGTTCATCAAGATCTTTTAACGCCTCTTCGCTAACATTCGGGATATCGTAAGTGATTTCTTCGGGACCCAGCTTCGTATCCCGGGCTTCCACCTCATGCTTTTCAATATGAATGGAGGTAAAACGATCCTCGTGGACGAGCCGCTCGCTGACTAATATCGCGTCCTCGAAATTACCACCTTCCCACGAGAGGAAAGCCACCACGACATCCTGACCCAAGGCCAATTCACCATATCGGGTTGAGGAGCTATCAGCCAGGATCATGCCTTCTTGGACACGCTGGCCCTTACGGACAATCGGCCGCTGATCGATACAGGTGCTTTGATTTGAACGATTGTACTTCCTCAGATTGTAGGTATTGGCGCCATTATCACTCGAGACCACGATCTTATCACCAGTGACGCTGATCACTTCACCTTCACCTTTAGAAATAATCACCTGTCCGGAGTTGATAGCCGCTTGCTCTTCCATCCCGGTACTGACGACCGCGACATCAGGCTTTAATAGCGGAACTGCCTGGCGCTGCATGTTGGAGCCCATTAGGGCCCGGTTCGCATCATCATGTTCTAAGAAAGGTATCAACGCGGCCGATACGCCGACAATCTGCCGGGGAGCCACGTCAATGAAATCAATCCGTTGTACTTGAGAAAAGCGAAATTGCTGGTTTCGCCTGGCCGAAATTCGTCTCCCTACGAGTTGGCCTCGATCATCTAACTCGGCATTTGCCTGAGCGATGGTGTATCGATCTTCCTCGTCGGCAGTCATGTAATGGACTTCATTCGTAACATAAGGCAGCACGCGAACTGACTCGATTTCGGATTCCTTAATCGCTTTAGCAGCCTTCTTGGTGATATTCTTGCCGGCTTTTACCAAAACCTCTCCTGTTGTCTCATCAACGACATCGACAAAGGCGGTATGTCCAGCTAGATCACTGCTATCAGCAGGGATCTCATTTTTAACGCGACGATAGGGGGTTTCAATAAAGCCATATTCATTAACTCGGCCGTAGGTCGCCAATCGACCAATCAAGCCAATGTTTGGACCTTCGGGCGTCTCAATCGGACAAATACGTCCATAATGACTGTGATGCACATCGCGCACCTCGAAGCCTGCTCGCTCCCGTCTTAAGCCACCTGGTCCGAGCGCCGAAAGGGTTCGCTTATGAGTTAGCTCGGCCAGAGGATTCGCTTGCTCCATGAACTGGCTTAGCTGAGAGCTGCCGAAAAACTCGCGAATGGCTGCTACTACTGGCCTGATATTTACCAGGGTGACCGGGGTCAGACTCTCGCGATCCCGGATCGACATCCTCTCTCGCACCACCCGTTCCATACGACGCAAACCCACTCGTAGCTTTGCCTGGAGCAACTCCCCGACTGTTTTCACACGCCGATTCCCAAGATGATCAATGTCGTCTGGACCTTCCAGGCCATTATTTATCTTAATCATTCGCTCCACTAAACGAACGATATCATATTGGGTGAGCGTTCGGTGACTTTCTGGAATAATGTCGCCGAGTGACAAACGCTTGTTCAATTTATAACGACCGACCCTGGCCAGATCATAACGTCGCTGATCATAGAGCTGCTCAATCATATATTGCTCAGCGTTATCCAGCGTAGGCGGATCGCCCGGCCTCATTCTTTTGTAAAATTCGATCAGGGCTTGTTCGGCAATTGATCTGTCTTCTTCCCAAACGGGCTCTTGATCAAGGCTTCCCTGTATATAAGGGTGCTCCACATTGTCATCAACATGCTCAAATAGAGCCAGAATCTCTTCGTCCGAGCCTTCAGTTATAAGCTGATTGCCCAGCCCATCGTCAACCGCTGCGAGAGCCCTTAAGAATAAGGTAACTGGAACCGTACGCTTTCGATTGAACTTCACGGTCAGGTAGTCTGTCTTGCGCGTCTCGAACTCCATCCAGGCACCACGGTCAGGAATTAGTTTGGCCATGGCTAACGGCCGGCCTGTGGTCCGTTCTTCCTGGACCTCAAAATACACACCAGGTGAACGTATTAGCTGGCTGACAACAACCCGCTCTGTACCATTAATGATGAAAGTACCTGCAGGTGTCATCAGCGGGAAATCACCCAGGAATATGTCTTGAACAATAGGTTGATCCTGATCGGGGCTATAAAGCATGACTTTGACATAGAGAGGTGCAGCATAACTCATATCCCGCTCTACACACTCATCTACATTGTATTTTGGTTCGTCAAACCAATAATCGAGGTTGAAACCCTCCACCTCCGGCCGCGAGCTCGGAAAATAGAGTTTGAGATCGCCATTAAAACTTTCGATCGGCGAAATCTCTTCAAAAAGTTCTGCTAAACTATATTCCTTGAACGCCTTGAATGAGTTCAGCTGAACATCAATAAGGGTAGGCAATTCCATTGGCTTGACAGTTCTTGCGTACGATTTAACTGGTTTCTGTGCCATCTATTTTTTCACCTGCTCCCATAAAATGCTCGGATTTTGCATTTCGTAAACAAGGGGTGCACCTGCACGGTTACACCCCTTGTTAAAAAATGACCTAAATCGATTCACAATTTCAAATTTTACTTCGCTTTAAAGGAGTTAATTATAGAAATTCGACCCACAAGCAAACAAGTATTCTACAATCTCTAGCTCATATTGTCAAGCTATTCGTAAATTTGGTCGAATAATCGCTTAACGGTACACTGCCTCGAGGATTACCATCATTCAATCATGTAATCGAGTCGTAAATTATCGTTGCGAGCTTGGTAACGACCATCTCTTCTTGTTTTCTAGCTTAATCGTATGAAATTCAGGACATTTGAGCGCATTTGCAGCCCATCATTCAGTAAAAAGGCTAATTATCGAGTCAATCTACTCTTGCCGAATTAAGCTAGTTTACCTGCTGCTTGACCGTCAACCTATACTTGCTCATTCATGTTGCGCTAAGATTGCCTTATAAAGGCCATCGATCTTATCGCCGGCGGCGTTCCAGCTAAATCTCTCAACCGCCCGATTTCTGAGTTCAGCCCCTAGGCTTTTCCTTTGATCTGGGTTGCTGATGATTGCGGAAATGTGATTTGCAATGGCCTCTATATCGCCCGGGGAGACATACAAGCCATATTCATCCAGATACTCTCTATGAACG
>JBFFVR010000094.1:0-5985 GCA_041570685.1 Promineifilaceae bacterium (SeqCode) | reverse complement strand
TGGCACCTCTTTCTCGTTGCAATAATAATGGTATTTGCACCATCAACAAAATTCGTTCTTGCAAATAGTTAGAATATAAGGTTGGCGAAGAGCAGTTGGATCATGGTCGTGATACAATAAAAAAGAATTATCGCTGAAGTTAACATCTTATTCTTTCTTCTCGATCAAACGAATATTGATCGGGATGCATTGAATCAGCTTTGCAACCTTTAATTACTGTTTGCGTATTGGATGTTGCCCTGTGCAGAGACGCATAGTTAGTTATGCTGCGCAGAAACACGATTATTAGGAAAGGATATTGGAAATGAGCCCTAAGCAGAAAAATGATAAATACGGAGAGCTCCGCGATTCTCTGGCGACTGTTCCCTATATCAACAGCGATCAGCTTGAACAGTGGGTCGAGTTACAAAAAACTATTGATAATAGTCGGGACTACTTGATTCGCGCGGTTCCCCAGGCGCAACAAAGCGTAGATGAAGCCCAAAAGATATTAGCTCAAAGAACCTATACGCTCGTGTTCTTTGGAGGCACTGGTGTTGGTAAGAGTACGTTAATTAATGCCTTACTCGGCAGAAATCTACTCCCCACCGGAGCCGTAACAGCGGTTACCGGAACAATCGTCTACATAGAGCAGGCGGCCGAAGGTGAGGTCGAATCGTTAACCTTTGATTATTGGGATCGTGGCGAATTTGCCAAACGGGTTCGACGTCTCTGCCAACTAGCAGAAATAGATACTTTTGACATCACAAACGATGCGGAACGAGAACAAGCTCATGAATCGATTGAATCTCTAAAAGAAGAGAATCGAGACGATGCCAAGACAGAGCAAGATGAGTATCTCGAGATTTTGGTAGACTGTATTAAAACTTTTGAAACCAACAAAGATCTGTTTCAAAATGGTCCACCGCCCCCTCAGACTTATGCTCTTGACAATCAAGAAGCATTAACACACCTACGAGAGGACGGCTTCAAAGGCAGTGACAAACGGCAAATCCGTCTTGTAAAATCAGCCACTTTCAAGATTCATCCAGTAACTGGACAGCCCAATTTACTGATGGATGGGCATTTGCGGATAGTTGATGTCCCCGGTCTTGGCGCTGGCATGCGGCTTCACGAAGCGATAACTCTCGAAGAGATGAAGCGCGAAGACGCTATGATCGTCTTGGTCACCGATGCGGGCCGGCAACGGGTTGACGAAATGAAATCTTTATCGGCCGTTAATTGGATTAAGGAGAAACGGCTATATGGGCTCAGCGGAAGTGATCTCGACGAAGCTGCCAGCAAGATCTTTTTGGCCGTGAATGGTGGTAACGTTCGCCAAGCATTCGATCGCCTGAATGCGGGTCTTCCGGAAAGCGAGCGTGAAGTTAAAGAAGTCACACGCTACATTTCACCGAATTATTGGGAGAGATATGGCGATCGAGCAAATGGTCGCTCGTATTTTTTGGTTATGGCACCACCTGCCTTATATGTTGAGGATCCCAAAAATGCGCCGGAAGAATTCGCCAGCGAGACCGAGCGAATCCTGAAGGTTTTCGAGGATCAGCTTGGGAATGTGGCCAAAGATGATCCGCTGGAACCGGAAACGGCCGAAGCCTTGCTTGAGTTAAGTGAGGTACCATTGCTGAGAACGGCGCTAATAAATTTCATTGAAACTGAGCGCGTTCGAAGCCAACTAAGGGAGGCAAGCACCCGCGTAAGAAACGCCCTTCAATCTTTACGATTTTACTATGAAAAAGAACTTGCAGGGCGCGGCTTGCACCCACCGTTCTCCAATAGTTGGGAAAATCTTCAGGAGCGTCGTTTCGAAAATGTCTTGCATCGACAACGAAAGGAACTGCCCAGGGCATTTCACAACGCGCTGTTAGATCTAAGCCAGCGAATAAACAGTGACGCCCGTTTTCGGGATTTGCTGATGCCAACGTTAAATGGCGTCCATACCCTTGTACAAGATGCTGTTCAGCGAGAAATCGAAACTTTGCTAGAGAGCTACGGCACTGAACATTGGGATGATCGCGACGTGACCTACGACAGCTTGGTCTGGGGATCTAGCGGTATTGAAGTGCCGATCAAGCGGATACTCTATCAAGTTGAGCTGGTTATGCAGGAGTCTGTCTCAAATTTCATGCCGGAAGTAGCGACCGTTGTCTCAGATGAGTTAGAGAGGACCTTAGAGGCTCACGATCTCGATGGAAGAACCAAACGAGCTGCATATGGTCAAGAGTATTCATATTCGCTCCCTAATGCTCCTGGGCAAGAGTTTTCACTGGAAGATGCGTTATCAGGTGTTGCCGAGCGAGTGGCAGAGAATTATCGCCATATTTGCAGACAAGCAGCGATGTACGAACTCATGAAGCCTCAACGCTCCGTCCATTATCGCGTGAGAGAAGGTGAAGAAGCGCTAGCGCTACCTGAGGACGATAAGCTATTAGATGCAGTTCTCTATGGTCCAGAAAGAATACAAAGGGAATTGAGAGCGCAGGGCCAGCTTGTAACCGAGGGGGCCAATGGTATATCGGCGGCCGAATCTGGTGCAGATGGCGCCGGTATTGCGGTTATTGCGGAAGAGCCCGAAGAAGAATTTGAAATAAATATTCTAGATAAGGGCTCCCAAGAGGCTGTAGATATTGTTCTATCACCCGATTTCGCTGAGTCAGATGTCGGCGAACTTGAAGCGAACTACGCTGAGAAGCTCGACAATATTGCGGTAAAAACCAATAAGATATTTGGATCGGTAATTGACGACTTGTTTAGTGATGATGAACTTCTTCCAAGACTTAGAAGGTTGTTCTGGCTGGAAGCGACCAAAGCAGAAAGAGATTACAATAACTTCATCATCAAGCCTATGCTCCGCCAACACGATCGAAATCTTTCGGACGACGAATTGCGGGCAGCCATGGAAGTAGACCTTGAAAGCGTCTCTGATGTCGAAGAATTGATGCGAGTCTGGGAAGGGTTACACAAGCTAGAGGGAAGTTTACCGGCCTAAAGTAACTGATTTATTGAAAGCGCAATGAATCTGAGAAGTAAGTACACGAATAGTTTCTGGATTCATTGCGCTTATCTAGTTGAAAACTTTTAGCCTAAGACAAAATTCGCAAATTAGCACTATCGACTGACAGTCGAAACTGAATATAAGAGGGCGAAGCGAAGAAATGGAGAATAGAACCGGGATGCGTCAGGCTTCCGAAAAGATCATAAGACGATTAAGCAGTGATCAAAGTTTGATTGACTTTGCTGGTCAACTCAATGTATGGCTTGTCACAGACTTAAGCAATGAATCTGGTCATGCAGAAGAGCTCACCAATTCCAAGGCTATGGCGTTGCTTAGAACAATGAACGTTATTGATGATCCCAGCCTGAGTGATTTCAAAGTATTGATCCGGCTTGAAGCTGCAATTAGGCTGGCCTTGTACGATTTACTAGCGGAATCAGGTCTAGCTGATGTGACAGAGGTAGAAGCTTTAACTCGGTTGCCGTCACCTGAAAAAGAAGCTGACGTTAATTGGTTGCCATTGATAATTAGCGCCTTTGCTTGGAGAAGCGGTTACCACGTGCATCAGCTTGATCCAGCGTCACCCCCTGATGTCTATAGTCCTGCTGGCCAGGTACTTGCCCGATCGGGACAATATATTAGGCAGCAGGTATTACGCAGTCCAACTGAAAGAGATAGACTAGCTCGTCAACTATCTGTTCCTCCCAATGAGGCACCAACTTTGGAAGAATTGAATAACTCTGACGAGCAAATAGCCCCCTTACCCCCTCATTTCCGAGCACCTGTCCCTGAAAGTTATCCTGAGGTTTCACGTGAAACTATTCAGATTGAATCAGATGATCTAGCTAATGTTGATGAACCATCTATTGGGGAGCCACTTGTCATAACCGAAGACGAAGTTGCCGAATCTGATTCGTCATCAAACGATCCAGTTAGGATGCCCCCGATAACGATCACACGAGATCAGGTAACAAACGATGTGAGCACCCCGCCAAGTCCAATGCCCAGATCAGGTGTTGTACTTCCGAATCAGTCCCAGCCCCCTCAGGCAAAGCCTAGTTTTACGGTGGCGCTTCGACAAATGTTTGGACAAGAACAACTTGCTTCCACGAAGCTGAAGATTCTAGTCCAGCGATATCCTGATGGCCCAGGGCTGTTTGGTCTCCAGGTAAGAGTAACCAGCAAGGGAGTAAAAAGTTACGTTGCTGGAACGACAGACCGAGATGGGAAATTTATTTGCGAGCTACCGGTTAGAATTCAGTCAGGACTAACTTATGATGTTGATGTTACCTGGCCTCGAGAAGCAGGTGGTGAAGTTGAGCGAAAGTCGATTACGCTCAGCACCGAAAGAACGCACTTTACCCTTCCCTTCTATCAACAACTGAACGAAGAAAGCATCGAAGGTAACTAGGCGACCATCGGAGAAAAGAAGGACATTTTAGGTCAAATATTTCGATGAATGATGAATGGCTGCAATTGACTGATGAGGATATAGCCCGGGCGCAGCAGCTGGCCCAGAACCAGCCACCAATGCCCGATGTGTTAACAATTACAGCTGAAGATCTACCCAGTGATGAACCAGTTGTTGTTAGATCTGGCGACATCATTAAGGTAACTGAAGCGGATCTGCAACCAGTCCAAGCCCAATCGACGACTAGTGATGAGTTATATAGACTTGAACAAACGATGTATGAATTGGTTAATGAGGCGAGAATGACAAGCTTGCCCCGCTGGCTTGGGACGAGCAAATTGGCCTGGAATGAGGAGTTGGCTGCCGTCGCTCGCGGGCACTCGGCCGATATGCTTCAGCGCCAATACATAGCCCATGTATCCCCTGAAGGCATTACTGCAGCTCGCAGGATCGACCTAAAGAACATTCGTTACGTGGCTTGTGGCGAGAATATCGGTGTGTTTTACGGCGACGCCGCAGGAACGGCCCAGGCAATCAACGATATTCACAGTGCATTTATGAATCAACCACGAAGCCTCACCAATCATCGCGGAAATTTGTTGAACCCTATCTGGACGCATGTCGGAATAGGTATTGCCCATAATCCTGACGGCGCGCTTGTCGCGACCCAGAATTTTATTTCTTCTCCTGGCAAGCGGCTTCGCGGTCGATAATACCAGACTCATTGGACAGCGCACCCCCTGGCATCAAGAAGGATCTTATTATGTGCGAAATGGAGTGTGGGTTTCTGCGCCAGGTTATAGAGAATATTGCTGAGGAAATTATAGATTTTTATGACCGAAACTATAGTCATAACTGATCCAGATACCGACCGGTACCATACATTTGGCTACATTAGCTGGTGGCAGCAAGACGTTGTCCGTAACGCCACAGTTCTTGTTGTGGGAGCCGGTGCACTGGGAAATGAAGTACTAAAAAACCTAGCCCTAATGGGAATCGGCAACATCCTGATTGCAGATTTCGATACGATTGAGGATAGTAACCTCAGCCGATCAGTGCTCTTTCGTCCGGAAGACCGGGGCCGCCGAAAAGCTAAAGTAGCAGCCGAAGCGGTGAAGGAACTAAATCCCGATGTTCGAGTGAAGTATTTGCATGGAGATATTAATTACGATCTCGGCTTGGGCGTCTTTCGGCATGTCGATGCCGTTGTCGGCTGTCTTGATAATCGAGAGGCGAGATTGTCGCTGAACAGATCTAGCTGGGCGACTGGCAAACCCTGGGTAGATGGCGCTATACAGGAATTAATGGGTATTGTTCGAGTATTTTGGCCAGGAGAAGGGGCCTGTTATGAGTGCACCTTGAATGATGCAGACTATCAGATGATTAGTCTTCGATATTCCTGTCCTTTATTGGCGAGAGAAAACATCCTTCAAGGAAAAGTACCTACGACCCCAACTAGTGCCTCAATCGTTGCTGCCTTTCAGACTCAAGAAGCACTTAAGCTCAGTCAGGGTTTGGAGGTACAACCTGGTCAAGCTTTGATGATCAACGGACTAACCAATGACATCTATACGACCGA
>JBFFVR010000093.1:0-6081 GCA_041570685.1 Promineifilaceae bacterium (SeqCode) | reverse complement strand
TTTTTCATTTGGTCATCGCGGGCAATAAACTTTCAGATAACTAGCTAAATACGATTCAAAACCTAAATGCAGCCAGTTGGTTTGGTCAATCCTGAAACATAAGCCACTTTTTTGGCCGGTCCTTTCGGGAACAACTGATAGAGTTCTTTTGTTGTTACACCTGCCTCTTTGGTGATCCGTCTCAGCGTTGGAGCTTCTCCCTGGTTACCGTAATCTTCGCGACAGAATTCGATAACCTGCCAATGCTTTTCCGTCAAAGTAATACCAATATCTTGAGCAAGTGAACTGGCGATTTCATTGTTCCAGTCGGAAGAATCTACCATAAATCCCTCCTCATCAAACTCAATTTCCTGTCCTGCAATTTCTCTTACCGTCATGATATTTTTCTCCATTTTTTATGTAAACTAAATCTTTAATTATCTGAAAATGTCTTTAAGACATTTAGTGTCTTTGCTAAGCCTCGACGAACCGAAGGGTCATTTAACTGTCGCATAATGTCAATCATCGACACCTTCTCTGGAATATCCTCATCAGTCATAACAGTCGCGGTTGTTCGCATCATGGTCATGATTTCGGGCTGGGTCATCTCCTTGACTGTTTGCAATATGAGCACGATGTTCTCACCCAATTGTTTGACATCTTCTTCGGTAAAATTGGTGACGACTTGATCGAAGATTTCCATGCCACCTTGCATAAATGTGAAGTAGCCTTTGCGTTCCATTTCGTCAAGTCGAGTCATCAGCATTAAAAAGATGTCATCAGAAAGCGGCGGCAACTCTTTCGACAAATCGCTCAGGCTTTCCAACTGGTCCAACATGGCCTCAATATTGCGGGTATTCCTGGCCAATCGTTTCATCACCCGAATAAGATCCTCTAATTGAACATAGCCTTCAATCTCGTCTAACTGGCGAACCGATAACTGATAAACTTCACTAACTACAGGGGTCAGGTCATTTTTGAGCTCATCGAATTCTTGCCGGCGTCGTTTTTCAACCCGTGCCTCTTCGGCGAGGAATGCTATCTGATCATTTAGCAAGTCAACCTTTTGGTTGAGTTCTTCTAGTGCAATGTCTGTAGGCATGCTTCTTAGCTCCATTTTCCTGCCATGGTCATCTGGGCCGTGATTGGCATTTCTTTGCCTTTAAGCAGGATGTTCCAATACATCCAGCGGAACATCACCTTACCCCAATGATTCATCTCCGATTCTTGTAAAAGTGAAAATGGACCAATACCTGGCAAAGGGTATTTTCCCGGTAGGGGTTCAACATCATAGTTGAAGTCAATTAGGATTCCCTTGCCAAATCCAGATTCAATAAAACAATTGGCATGACCATCAAACTCCTCCAGCATCGGAAGTCCTTCAATGTAACGAAGGAAGTTTTCTACAAATATCTCAACTGCGAAATGCGCAACTGATCCAGCCTTTGATGTAGGCAAATTAGCCGCATCTCCAAGGGCGAAAATATTGTCATACTTGTTTGATAGGAAGGTATGTTTATCAACGGGGACATGGTTAAGTTCATCGCCAAGACCCGAGCGCTCAATTACTTCAGCGCCCATGTTAACGGGAACGGTAACTAAAAGGTCATACCCCACCTCTTCTTCGTCGTAAGCAATAAGCGTTTTGCTCTCTGGCTCGACCCGCTCGGCGTAAAATTCCGGAATGAGGTTGATATTCTTATTTTCAAGCGTATTACCTAACAAACCAGCAGCTCTTGGTTTTGTGAAAGCTCCGGGGAGCGGTGTGACCAGTGTAAGATCAACTTGATCTCGCATTTGTTTTTCATGGAAGTACCAGTCGGCCAAAAAGATGAACTCCAACGGTGCCACTGGGCACTTGTAGGGCAGCTCCATTATATTGACTACGAGCCGTCCACCTTCCCAAGTTCGCAGCTTCTTGGCCAAAGCAACCGCTCCTTCATAAGTATAAAAATCATGAATGGTATCTCTCCAGGCCGACTCGGTCAGACCTGGCGTTTCATCTGGTCTGGGGTGCGTGCCAGTAGCGATTACGAGGTAATCGTAGTACAGCGTGAGATTGTCCTTAACGAGCTTCACTTGATTTTTTTCTGGCTCAATGAGCTCGATCTCAGAAACTATCATTTCGACTCCCGGCGGGATGAAATCTCGCTTCGGTTTAATGACGTCGTTCTCACCATAAATTCCAAAGGGGATAAATAGAAAGCCAGGTTGATAATAGTGAGTTTCATCTTGATCGACGATCGTTATCTTCCATTCGTCTCGACCAAGCAGATGACTCATCTTATTTGCTACCATCGTGCCGGCCGTTCCAGCACCTAGGATTAAAAGTTTCTTCATTATCAAACTCCTTTAAATTGTGGTTAGGTCAGCGATAGCCGTTAGCCGCCCAACCAAGGTTTTCCGTTCATTAACGATATGTGCTACGATATTGGCAACTCGCTGCATGTTGTCGAGTACTCGCTGGCGTTGAGGTTGATCAAGTTCAAACACCTCCTCGACGTGTGCCTCAATTTGCGCTTGACTGACCCCAAATTCTTGGGCGATCTCATTAATCTGTGATTCTTCTGGCGGCCAATTCGGAGGAGCGACGCAACCAGCGACGACCATACCTTTCAACTCTGTTCCTACCCGAATCATGGCTCGAGTACATAGCAGTCCAAGATGGCTTTTACTAAATGTTGGCTCTAGGTTCAATTCAGTAGCCAAGCTATGCCAGCTCTGAATACATCGCTCGAGCGCATGGGGCTGTTCCTGGATTGTTCTGAAGAGGCCACAAGTATTGCTCGGACTTGTAATGGGCCTCCCCTGCATATCCGTCACCACCAGCATGACGCCCAACAAATCGGCAAAAGCATCTTGCATTTGCTGGACGCATTCCACTGGCAGCAAAGCGGACAACTCTTCCGCCTGAGCTTCATCCATTTTTGAAGAAACAGTTTGAGGATCGGTTTCTGCAGTCGGGACTTTCAGATGAAACCAGTCCTCAACCTGATCAGATGGGAACCGCCATTGTTTGCCAACTTTAATCGCCGGCAAGCGGCCTGATTCTGCCATCCGATAGATCGTGGAGCGGTCAACTTGTAGCAGCGATTGCATTTCTTTTGCAGTTAGCATTTCAGACATGTTCATTCATCCGATTGTGAATTTTCGCACATTTGAAATAATGATAACGAGTGCTGCTAATTGCAGTAAGTGACATTTGTCAGCATCAGGGGTGACAGATGTCATATTCTGCATTAGCTGCATTAGCTGCAACTAATGCAGCTAATGCACATTTGGCTCTTTTTATGAAAACGAAATCCCTTTTGGGCAGACTTTGCTACATCTAGCTGTATTGCTTTTTGAATATTTCCTCGCTATCCTTGCCCCTTATGAATCCTATACACTGGACATTTGACAAGTTCTATCCGGCGATACGCTTCGTCTATGAGCGAATACAAGGTCACGAGTGGTTTGATGAAATCACGGATACCTTGTGGATGGGCGGTGCGCCAACTTACGAGCGAGATTACTTATTTGTAATTGATCAGCATATAGAAGCGGTTGTGGATATGCGTGCTGAGAGGGAAGCAGATAGGGAAAGATACAACCAGCACAAAGTTGATTATTTGCAGATAAAAGTCTTAGATGTGATGGTTCCAACTCCTGAACAATTGGATAAGGGTGTGGATTTTATCCACAATCATGTTGAACGGGATCACAAAGTACTTATCCATTGTGCTAAAGGCCGTGGGCGATCAGCGGCGATGCTTGCAGCCTACCTCATGCGCTATGAAGGGATGTCTTATGACGAAGCCAGGGACTTCCTGGTTTCAAAACGCTCGCTGGTCAATCTTCAGAATAGACATCAGCGGGTTTTGGAAGAGTGGATAAAAAAATATTCTAACAACAAGGACGATGAAATCGGATTGAAAATCGGAGAGAAAGAGTCGACTGATTAATCGCTTCGAAATGCCAATATGGCAAAAACAAAGATCACACCAGTACGCAAACAATATTTAGAAATCAAACGTCAACATCCGGAAGCGATCGTATTTTTCCGTTTGGGTGATTTCTATGAAACTTTCGACCAGGATGCGGAGATCGCAGCTCGGGAACTGGATTTGGTGCTTACCGGCCGTAATGTTGGAAAAAATCAGCGGGTTCCAATGGCTGGTGTACCTCACCATGCGGCCGAAGGATATATCGCGAAACTGATAGAGAAAGGCTACAAAGTCGCTCTTTGCGATCAGGTTGGAACCGAGACGATTAATGGATTGATGCCCCGTGATGTTACTCGTGTCTTTACCGCAGGCACACTGATCGAACCGGGCATGTTAGATGCAAGCCAAAACAACTATTTAGCGTCGATCGTTCGCGACGGAGAGCGCTCTGGATTGGCATATGCCGATGTATCCACGGGCGAATTTGCTACTACCCAGCTACCTACCTTACGCGCTTTGAATGAAGAATTAGCTCGTCTAAACCCGGCTGAATTGCTTTTGCCAGATGAGGAGCTCGCTTTCAACGGTCAGGAAACAGGTGTGATCCCGATAAGTCGATTACCTGGTTGGCGTTTTGAAGAAGGAAATGCCGAGCAAGCACTTCTTAGGCATTTTGGGGTCAGCACGCTAGCCGGCTTTGGTTGCGAGGGAAAACCGCTAGCGATTCGGGCGGCCGGGGCCCTAGTCGCCTATCTACTTGAGACGCAAAAGGGCGTGATCAAACAGATTCAACGATTAGCAACCTATAGCGTCGACCGCTTCATGGCCATCGATAGCGCTTCCAGGCGCAATTTGGAACTCCTTGAATCAATTGATGGTTCTAAATCGAATTCATTACTCGGGGTGCTTGACAAAACAGTTACGCCTATGGGAAAACGACTATTACGAGAGAGAATATCGCGACCGCTGATAGGCGTATCTGATCTGGAAAATCGATTGGATGAAGTCGAAGCCTTTTTCCAGAACGGCCTGCAGCGGGCTGAAATTCGAGCCCTAATTAAAGGAATGCCCGATCTAGAGAGGCTAACCAATCGAGCCATGAACGAGACAGCTTCTCCCCGGGACTTGGAAAATATCGCCCATTCAATTTCGTTAATTCCTGAATTGATACAGCAATTAACCGATTATGGAAAACAGGCAAACGAGGATCAACCAGAAGGCCAAGAGCGAACTCCATTGAATGAATTAGCTAAGCGGCTTGACCCGTGCTTTGAAACCTTATCTTTGATACAAGAAGCGCTGACCGAGAACGCTCCAGCCAATCTATCCAAACCTGGTGTATTTCGTCCTGGCTTCTCGGCTGAACTGGATGGAGTCATGAGCTCTTCCGCTCATGCGAGGGAGTGGGTGGCCAATCTTGAACCTCGGGAGCGTCAACGCAGTGGAATTGGATCGCTAAAGGTGGGATTCAATAAAGTTTTTGGTTATTACATCGAGGTAACAAAGGCCAACGCTTCGTCGGTGCCAGATGATTATATTCGCAAACAGACCTTGACAAACGCAGAGCGCTATATCACGCCTGAATTGAAAGAATATGAGACCTTGATCCTCAATGCTGAAGAGCGCATTTTGGATATTGAGAGGCGTCTATTTATCGAACTGCGACAGCGCATTGCTACAGGAGCTAAGCCGTTGTTGAACAATGCTGCTTCAATTGGCGAGATAGATGTAGCGGCCGCCTTGGCGGAGGTGGCTAGTAATAATGCCTATATTCGCCCCCTCTTAAGCAGCGATACCACCTTGGAGATCACTGAAGGACGGCATCCAGTTGTCGAGCATGCCCAATCGATTGATCGTTTTGTGCCGAATGATTGTGTATTCAATGTCCAGGAACGAATTCAAATCATCACGGGACCGAATATGTCTGGAAAAAGCACTTATCTGCGTCAAGTAGCATTAATCGCCTTAATGGCTCAGATAGGCAGCTTTGTCCCAGCAAAAAATGCCAAAATAGGTCTTTCCGATCGCATCTTTACGCGCATTGGCGCTCATGATGAACTCCATGCCGGGCGCTCGACATTTATGGTTGAAATGATGGAGACTGCGGCAATTCTCAACCATCTGGATCCAAGGTCATTGGTGATAGTGGATGAGATCGGTCGCGGAACCAGCACCT
>JBFFVR010000092.1:0-6100 GCA_041570685.1 Promineifilaceae bacterium (SeqCode) | reverse complement strand
GCTGAGAATCTTCGGCAACGATTAAAAATTCATTGAGATGATCCTGATTGATATCTACGATTGCCAGGTTGCTTAGTTGTCCTGGCGCATCATAACGCCAGTAAACAGGGTTTGTTGACTGAGCCTGTGCCTCCGAGGATTGAACTTGAACCAAGGCATACGACATCAAGAATGCTGCTATCGCTGCTAATTTGAATGCTTTTGTCATTTGACCTCGATGTCTATGCTCCCGGTTCGCGAAGCGAATAGCCCACGCCTCGCTCACTGACAATCCATTGACTATATTGGCCAAGTGCCCGCCTTAATCTCTTGATCAAAGTCTTTAGCCGATCCGGATCATCTAACAAAGCATCGCCCCAAACTGCCTTTTCCAAATCGTTGCCGGAAACAACCTGTCCTGGTTGGCTTGCAAGTCTCACTAGCAGATCAAATTGCGAGGTCGTTAGGTTTAGATCTTCCTGGTTTGCATGGACTCGGTGCCGCTGTAAATCAATGACTATCGGCCCGTATTGAATTAATCCGTCGACACTCTGGCGTCGCACAAATCGTTTAAGCAATTCGCTTGTGTAGACATATCGATCCATCGAAGATTCAATTAGGCACTGTTGCTCTAATTGCCTTAGAACATCTATGGGGCCATCGATCGTTGCTAGGCAATATTGCTCTTCAGATGACAAATTGCGCCACAGATAACCCAAGTGTGATTCAGCTTCAATTTCAACCGGTGGATCCAGCCATTCCTCCATGTCTAGCTCTTGATCGATTTGTCCAAGGCTCACGGATCGAAAGGCATGGTAGCCAGCAATATGCAGATAACAAGGATGGGGACCCGCTAGTTCCAAAATATGGTCAAGGAGCTTTGGTTCAAATTCATAGCCGGTTCCTTCAAGTCGTTTGTCCAATAAATCCTGTGCTTCTTCATTTGTAAACAATCCGAGCGATAAAGTAACAAAGATGTTAAAAAACGGAGAACTTAATATCTCTTCATCAGCTGAAATGGCAAATAACGGTCGTTGGCTTGCCGTTAGGTAGGCTAATCCGTACTTAGTTGTCAATCCGCGCAAGCGGGCGAAGAAGTATGGTGTCAGACGATCATTAGCAGCTAGCAGCTCAAACTCATCTAGCAAGACGACAATAGATAATCCAGCCCTCTGAATCGTATTGAGCACTCTGTCAAGAGACCGATATGTTCCTGGTCTCTGGACTGATTCCAAGGCAATTGGTGCAGATGAGGCAGCGTCCATAATGCTCGTCAACAGCGCCTCGTAGACTTCTTCAGGTGGCGAGCCGCCCAACTCTTGGCAATCAACTAAGGCAAATATCGCTTCATGGGGCGATAAATCATATTGAGCTCGAACTGCTGAACGGCATAAGTGCAGCAGTAATGAGCTTTTACCAATTCTTCGAGGTCCGATGATAGACACGCTTTGTCCATTGCGACATAGACCTAGTATCTGAGTAATTTCATTGAGCCGGCCATGAAACTCTTCGGCCCTTTTTATGGCACCTCTGTGGAAAAAAGGATTATCTATGCTCATCTTCTTATTTTAGTCAGGATCCAATGATTCGTGTATTAAACTAGCCATCATTTAGACATTCGATCTGATAAATTCATAAATCATTGATAAATTTGTATATGACCTGCATGGCAGTCGCGGGTATAAGTTCGTACTCGTTTTGGAACGGTTTTGCTTTTCGACTTCTACTAATGTGAAGGTAACTCCTTGCCCTTGTTATTCCCACATAAAGTAAGCGAAGTCGTTCACAAATCAATTCAATATGGGCTGATTCCGTAGCCGTGCGATTCGCAAAGACGCCTTCCTCTCTGCTCATTAAATGCAGGAATTCGGCAGTCATCTCGGCTACTGGATCTGCACCCCATTGACCTTCATCACCGATGAATGGAGCATCCAAATCACCTGGAATCCATCTGCCTTCGATACCAACTAAATATACTGCGTCCCATTCCATACCCTTAGCACCATGCTGTGTTGCCAGCGTAATCCGGCCAGGAGATGGCTGATAACCGTATTCAATCGGTCCGGACAATCGTAGCGGAACCCGACCAGCCGCAACCTCATTTAATTGAGCTGCCAATTCAGGGAGTCGCCATTCTGGATGCAAGTCGCGCCATTTACTAATCATCTGAGCTACTTGATATGCTGCCGCAAGGTCGGACTCTTTGCCTGTTGCATCTTCTCCATTTTGCCTGGACATTAATTGGTCGCTGAGTGCTAATACAAGGTCGTCTGCAGGCAAAGTCCGCATATCTAAGCAACGTTTCAGAAGAGCCGCATATTCATGAAGATAATGCAATTCATCGGCCGTCGCCACGTCACTAGGCAAAGAACGTCTAAATTCCTCTTCGTTTTTTGCAAAAATAAACAGCTCTGGCTTGTGTATGCTGCGTAAAAGAGTATTGAAGCGTTGAGAATCGACTTCTTCGGAAGAATTTGGTAGAGCTAAATCCAGGAATGAATTATAGGCTTGTTGAAAGTGTTTGGAACTCAACGGCGAAGACAGGACTAAAAGAAATGCCTGAATTGAAGATGCTATCTCCCTAATTCGTTTGCCGCCCCTTAACAAATCATCATAGGCTGCATCGAGATCATCTAGAATTGTGGCAACTTTGTGGCCTAGTCTGTTCGTTGGAACCAGAATGGCGATGGTGTGTGATGGATGATCAAGGGAATATCGGTGGGCTTGTTTCGAAATGGATGGTAGTTCCTCCTCTTCCAAGTTGCCAAATACTCGAATCTCAATCCGGGCTTCTTCATCAGATGGGTTCGGCTGAGAATCCCCCAGTGGTACCGGCAGAATATATTGCTCGAAAAATGCTGATCTACGGACCTCTTCCACGGGATGGTCTGAAATCGTCCAAAGCAATAATTTATTAGCGGCTTGATATATTTTTCGAGCCGAGCGACCAGAATGTGGTAACGGTCGATTAAGCACCTCTGCCCTGGACAAAAACTGGCTGAAGTGAATTGGATGTGCCGACGTAAAAGAGCTGGTTATTGCCTGATTTGGATCTCCGGCCCGAACCCAATTGCCATTTGGCCCAGTCAATGTGGCAAGCAATATCTCTTGTAATGGCACGCTGTCTTGCGCTTCATCTTCGAGCACAACCGGCCATCGATGGCGATATGACTCTGCGGCGTCGGGAACTGTCTGCAAAATCTCGCATGCCTGCCAAATTATGTCATTAAAATCTAAAGCACCTGCCCGATTTAATGCCTCCTGATAACGCGCATAAATTCCCGTCATCATCCAAATGAACGGCTGGCCGAAAGCTGACTCTTCCGCGAAATCAAAGTATCCGTGTTCACCAGCATCACGGTAATGGTTATCGGGGAATTTGTTCATGCGGTCAAATATTTCAGCAGGTTGGAAACGCTGGTTCTTGGCCAGGCTGATAAATGATTTTGCTGTCTTCTGCGTGATATCGCGCCAGCGTATGAGAGAATTTGGATTATCATCTGAAGCATATTGCATCCAAAATTCTCGATTTATCATTATCCAGCCATCAACGGCATTTGCCAGGTATGATGTCGATTGGGCCTCGTCAGCGATAATTAGTTCGTCGGGCTCTCCGCCAAACTCTCCTAGAGAAGTCTTGACGATTTCTAAGGCCAAACTATGCAACGTTCGAACATCAAAGCCTGCCAATGGCAGATCTAGTTCTTCTAATCTTATCTGAATCCTGCTGCGAAAGGTTTCTACGCTGCTATTGAGATAAGTTACAACGAGAACCTGCTGATTTCGATCGCTCGAGACGTATTCTTTTTTAATTAATTGTGCTGCAAGGAGCGAAAGAATGAAGGTTTTTCCACTCCCAGGAACGGCGCTTATCGCCATTTTGCCGCCAGTGTATTTTAGGATCTCAGATTGAGGTGGTCTCAGTACCATATTTGGAAGTATACCAGATGATTCAGAGACTACGCCCGCCAAGAAGAAGTGGTATGATTATGGTCTAATGAAAGGAAGGTTTTGGAGCATATTTTCACTGATCATATTGCTTTCGCAGAGTTGGTTGACGCCTGTGGTTTCTCGCCCTCTACCCGATCAGCGTTTCGGTATCACTGAGGCGTTTTGGCAGCCCGAAGAAGCGGCAGAGCTCGGCGTCGGTTGGGAAAGAATCTTGTTTTACTGGCGTGAATTGCAGCCGATGGGACCTGAAGACTGGAATACGCTTCATGTGCTTGAAGAGTGGCTGGTGGAAGCAGATACACGTGGTAGAAAAGTCGTTGGCCTTTTAAAGAATACCGCACCCTGGGCATCTGAAGATGGCACAGAGGCGGGATTACCAAAGGGTTTGTATCTAAATATTAATGATCCAGAAAATTTATGGGCCTCTTTCGTTCGAAAGACTGCAAGCTACTATGGGGAAAGAGGGGTAACAAACTGGATAATATGGAATGAGCCAGAAATTAAGAAGGGGGTCTATGGATTCGAATTTGCCGGAAATGCTTCCGATTACTACCAACTGTTAAAAGTTGCGTATAAGGTAATTAAGACAGAGCAACCGGAGGCGGTAATTCATCTTGCCGGATTGACTTGGTGGCATGATCAGTCGTTTCTAAATCGCTTGTTAATGCATGCCGTAAATGATCCTGAAGGTGAGGAATATGGATATTTTTTTGATGTCATTTCCCTTCATCTGTACTTTCGGACTGAAAGCATACCCGTTGTCCTGAATGCTGTAAAAAGCATTCAGGAACGATACAGCATTGATAAGCCAATTTGGATAAATGAAACGAATGCACCACCAAATCAAGATCCCGGATGGCCGGTCAATCGACCTAGCTTTGAAATAGATTTAGAACAGCAAGCCTGGTTTATTATCCAGGCATTCGCATTAGGCTTTGCTTCAGGGGCCGATAGCATAAGCGTCTACAAGCTTATTGACATTCATATTGCCCCTGGTGAAGAATCGTTTGGTCTTTTAAGACCAGATCTCAGTCGAAGACCTGCTTATGAAGCATACAAGACTGCCACAACAACCATGCGACATTTTTCTGAAGCTCGCTTAGACCGGACAGCTGGTTATTATCAGGTTACATTGGAGTTACCAGAAGGTACAACACACGTACTTTGGACGCGATCGCCGACAAGCACCGCCGTAACCATTCCATCAAATAGTGAGCAAGCTTCACTTTTACGCTTTGACGGAAAGAAGATAAGAATTTCTTCGAACGATGGTTTCTATCGAGTCGAACTTGAAGGCGCGCGATGTAATCAAGAGTGTCTAGTGGGTGGCCCTCCAATAATATTGACTGAACTAGATCCTAAATACTCGCCAAGCTTGGCAAGGATAGAGCAAAAACTATCGGAGTTGATAACCGAAAGCATCGAGATAGCTATCAAGAATCTTAGCATAAATCAACTTGATACTACGGCCGAAGAGATATCGGTACCGGAAGAAACAACCCCTGACATGCCATCAGATGACATTGTGGAGGTAGCCCGCGTCCCTACAACGGAGACAAGTAGGTCAGAGGCTGTTTCGGAAGACATATTGTCGGCTGGCACTGAAGAGGCGGATCGGCAGCCACTGGTTCGTGAAGAACAGCTGCCTAAACCCGAAAATGATAGTAACAATCTTCGATCGGTTGCCTGGATTCCAGTAGCCATCCTGGCTCTCGTGGCATCTGTGGGACTGACGATTCTGATTCGAATTAGATTGACCAGGAACGACCAGTGACCGAATTAATCGGCAAGTCGCTTGGTAAGTATCAAGTAATATCTAGGGTGGGTCGAGGGGGAATGGCCCGTGTTTATAAAGCCTACCAGAGTAGTCTTGACAGATACGTGGCGATAAAAGTTCTACATTCGCATCTTGCAGGCGACAAAGATTTTGTTGAGCGATTTGAGCAGGAAGCAACCGCGGTAGCGCGACTTCGCCATCCAAATATTGTCCAGGTATACGATTATGACTCGATAGATGAACTCTACTATATCGTTATGGAGTTCGTCGAGGGTCCTACCTTGAAGGCTGAACTTAGCGAGAGGATAAAACGATCTACTCAAGAGAGCGAATATGTTTTTGCTTTGGATGAAATCGCCCGGATCGTCACAACTCTGGCTGATGCGATTGATT
>JBFFVR010000091.1:0-6228 GCA_041570685.1 Promineifilaceae bacterium (SeqCode) | reverse complement strand
TATTTTCAGATTCAGATAGCTTGACAGGTCTGTTTGCAACTGGCGCTTTCTTTCCACCTGGCGATCATCTTCTGACCATTGAGGTCGAAGGTTCCCCATTATGGTCGCAACCCGTTCAAGTTGTGCCAGGGGAATGGAATTTTGAAGACATTACTCTCACAGGATCTGCGGCCGCAATAGATGCTGAAAGCATTCGACTTGAACGAGAAAGATTGAGCGCAATTTGGAATCAGTCGTCTAGCACGCCGCTTTGGGAAACTAATTTTAATCAACCTATCGAACAGTTTCTACAAATCAGTTCAAATTATGGCGCACGGCGGTCCTATAACGGTGGTCCATATTCCAGCTATCATGAAGGCGTAGATTTCAGCGCCTACGGCGGAACGTCAGTGACCGCGCCTGCTTCAGGTATCGTTGTACTTGCTGAAAATCTTTATGTTCGTGGCGGAGCGGTCATAATTGACCACGGGCTAGGAGTCTACACCGGCCTATATCATATGTCCGAACTATTGGTAGAGACTGGTCAAACCGTTAACCGGGGGCAGATTGTCGGTCGTGTTGGCTCTACAGGCTTGTCCACTGGCAATCATCTACATTGGGATTTGCTTGTGAATGGGATTTGGGTTGATGCAGCTGCCTGGCACCAATCTGATATCGCTTGCTGGATAGTTGAAGTATGGGAACGGAATTGTCGCGATGAATAACTTTGTCAAATGACAATCGGAAAGGGCAATGATTCCACTCTGAAGTATCTAATACTTACCAATTGTTGGATCAATTTCTTGAGCATAGGCATCAATTCCCCCCGCCATGCTGAGAACCTTTTGCCAACCTTCATGGGCTAACCAGGCCGCAACTTGGGCGCTACGAACCCCATGATGGCAGAAGACGACAATCTCATTTTCTTTATTATCGAGGATCTCTGTTGGGAGTGCCTTTAGTCGCTCCGAGGCCATTCGACTAAGTGGGACCCAAATAACATCATCGCCCAGGTTTGCCCGTATTAGTTCCATATTTTCTCTAACATCAAGCAAGATTAGATTCTCACCACTCTTTATCCTGGTGGCGACATCTTGAACTGAAATTTCGGGAACACCATAGATATTGGTCATATTCGTTTCCCAATCGACAAGTCAAGGCAAAGAAATATTGGAACTGGCATATTGGTAATGAGCTTCAATCTTTGTTCTTCTAAACACCTTAGCTTTTCAACGTAAACCGCCATTTTCTCGCGCTAGCCCCCACGAAATGCTGCAACGATAAGAAGTAACCATCCGATTAAAAAGGCCAATCCCCCAATTGGTGTGATCGCACCTAACCACCTCGTTCCGGTTAAGCTGAGGATAAGAAGGCTTCCTGAAAATAATATGATTCCAGCGATAAATAGAAAACCGGCAGAATTTACTAGCGTGCCGGGCCACCTGGTCGTTGCCCATGCAACTGCCATCAGGGCAAGCCCATGAATAAACAGATACCGTAGTGCAGTGTCATAACTGGATCTTAAATCAGGATACTGCTCAAAGTAGCCGCTCAATGCATGGGCTCCAAACGCCCCAGCTGCGACTCCCAAAAACATGATTATCGAGGCAATTCCAAAAAACACTTTATCCACAATATTTTATTATTAGTGCTTACTATTGGCGGTATTTCCAGAAGCAAGATGTTGCGAAACAACATCGATAATTCGCTCAGAGACATTTGTTTTTGATTGAACTGGAATCTCGTAAACTATTCCTTGATTACTGACCAAAGTCACCTGATTTGTATCAACAGAAAATCCCGCCATTGGATCACTTACATCATTAATAGCGATATAATCAAGGCCTTTGCGCTTCAATTTTTCTTTCCCAAAATCAATCACATTTTGTGTTTCAGCCGCAAAGCCAAGGCTGATCAGGGGCCACCCAGTTTTTTGGCGTTGCTCCTTCACCGCCAGCAGAATATCAGCATTGGGAATTAGCGGAATATTGTTACGCAACTTATCGGCGGTCTTTTTGATCTTTTGATTTGCTGGATTCTCTGGTCGGAAGTCTGCGACGGCCGCTGCCATAAGCAGGGCGTCCGCATTATTTACTTCAGACAGTATCGCCTCACACATTTCAGCGGCGGTTTTGACATGAATGATTTCTGCTCCGACTGGAGCTTCCAGAGCCGAAGGTCCAGCGACGAGTGTCACCGCAGCCCCTGCGTCTAAAGCTGCCTGAGCCAAGGCAAATCCCTGTCGCCCGCTGGAGCGATTGCTTAAAAAGCGAACAGGATCGATGGGCTCCTGTGTTGGTCCAGCACTCACGACTATCTTGCGATTCTTTAGGTTCCCACCTCTTCCCAAGACCTTACGAATATGACCAACAAGTTCGACTGGTTCAACCAT
The DNA here is from genome assembly GCA_041570685.1 of Promineifilaceae bacterium (SeqCode). Taxonomy (GTDB): domain Bacteria; phylum Chloroflexota; class Anaerolineae; order Promineifilales; family Promineifilaceae; genus UBA11865. The sequence continues at coordinate 3,857 of JBFFVR010000091.1, read as the reverse complement.
ACGACCTTTGCCAGTTAATCCAGAGGCCATCCTGCCCTCAGCAGGCTCAATGATAATTGCACCTCGACTACGAAGAAGCTTCAAATTATCCTGGGTCGCATCATGCTGGTACATACCCCCATCCATCGCAGGTGCGATTAGTAGTGGGCAACGCGAAGCCAAAGCGGTCACGCAAAGTAGATTATCCGCCAATCCATGGGCTAATTTGGCAATCGTATGGGCCGTTGCAGGAGCAATCACGAACAAATCCGCTGTTTCGCCCAGTCTTACGTGTTTGACATGCTCTTCCTCTTCCCAAATATTGGCCGAGGCAGATCGCCCCGTCACACTTTGAAAGCTGAGCGATGTGACAAATCTTTGAGCCGACTCCGTGAGTATCGTCTCGACCAAAGCCCCATGTTGAGTTAACTTCGATGCCAGATCAATCGATTTGTAAGCAGCAATTGAGCCACTTACGCCAAGTATAATTTGTTTTTCGTGCAAGATCCTTAGCGTCATGATCTAAGTGTACGAGATATTTGGCTCCGGGCAATTGATTCTTCAACTGTCAGCAGGGCCGGAATTTGGAGCTTGCATAATGCCCGATCCCTTAAACAAGTTTGCGCTCCAGGTAAGCAGTCGGATTTCAGCGATATTTTTCACGGAGAGCTCGTTCAATTTGACGCTTTGCATCTCGCTTTGCCAAGTCAGCTCTCTTATCATATTGCTTTTTCCCCCTGGCCAGAGCAATCTCCACTTTAGCCCAACCGCCCTTCAGATACATCTTAGTGGGCACCATAGTAAGCCCTTTAGTCGTCAGTGCTTCAATTATTTTTTCGATTTCTCTCCGGTGCAGCAGGAGCTTTCTTGGTCGTGTGGGATCATGTTTCTCGTGGCCAGCGAAATCATAGGGTGCAATATGAGCTTCAATTAGCCACAATTCATCATTTCTGGGAATCACGAAACTTCTCTGCAAACTAACGCCATGGTTTCGAGCAGATTTTATTTCGGTTCCCGTTAAGACGATACCGGCTTCAAAGCGATCGAGCAGTTCGTAATCACGTTTGGCTCTCCGATTCGTCGCGATATTTAAATTGCCAGCTTTACGCCTTTTCGCTGACACCGCTCGACCTCCTATTCCAACTGACTCTGGAAGAACTATTCATTTTATGAGCCTGCTGATAAGTATTCAATTGCTCGTTGAAGCTGAACATCTTCCGTTCCATCCGATAACTCGATGGTATCGACTTGAATATTTGGCGATATACCTATCTCACTTATCGAAATATTATCAGGCGTGTACCAACGTGAAATCGTTACTTTAAGTTCTGAGCCATCCGATAAGGTGAAAGTCTTTTGCACAGATCCCTTGCCAAAAGTCGATTCACCGATCAATATGCCGCGTTCCCGATCCTGAATTGCCCCGGCAACAATTTCCGACGCGCTAGCACTGCCTCGGTTTATTAATACCACAAGAGGGATCTCTTCGGCAATATCGCCATCATCAGATTCAAAAATCTGCTCCCCTCCTTTATTGTCGCGCTGGAAAAGCACAGTGCCCTCTGGCAGGAAGAGGTCAGCTACTTCTACAGATTGATTTAAGAATCCACCTGGATTGTCTCGAAGATCTAGGATTAATCCCTTTGGCTCGTTTTCTAATTGTTCCTCTAACGTTTCTTTCAACTGACTGGCTGCGCTACCAGTAAAGCTGGATAAGCGAACGTAGGCTATTCCATCCTCGAGCGACACAGCCTCCACCATAGGCAACTCAATCACATCTCTTGTGACCGCAAATTCTAGCGGCTCGCTTTCGGATTCGCGAACAATGGTCAATTTTACTTCTGTTCCTCGAGGCCCCTTGACCTCGGCGACGATGGCATCAACTGACTTTCCTAAGACCGAATTTCCATTGACGTGGGTCACGATATCGCCATCCCTAATTCCCGCTAATTCGGCCGGTTGGCCACGAATCGTTTGGACGATCAATAAATACCCCTCTTCGGTCATGTCCACAAATGCACCGATTCCTTCAAAGCTTCCCTGTAGCTGTTCTCGCATAAGAGCAGCAAGCTCCGGGGGAACGAATCGAGTGAATTGATCATCCAATAATTCTAGAGAACCCGCAATTGCACCATACGTCAGCTCATCATTTGATGGAATTCCACCATCAAATTCTTTTCCGACGATTTCCCATACTTCCAACAATATTTCAAGATCTTCCTGGCTTATGTTGGTCGAACGAAGCGAAGCAGATTCAGTCCCGGCTTCCGATTCTTCGGACCGTTCAACTTCGTCAATTGGCAACGAGCTATTGGATTCATCAGAATCCGGATTTTCTACTTGATCCGGCAGATCACTGACTGTCTCCGAGCTTTCAATTGATTTGGCGGTTTGTCTGGTATCAGATTTCTCGATGGTGGCATTATTTCTAGCGACAGAAAAGTCTGAAGACGCTGATTTTTGTCCAAGGTGGTAAGCCCCGGCGGCGACAAAACCAACCACTAAAACAAAGATTATTGATATCCCGACAACAGATAAGAAAATTTTTGATTTTTGCGACATTTTATTAATTTTGTCCTATGGTCATATCATCAAAGTACTGTACGGCCGCCTGCAAAACTTCATCAAGCCCATTCGACAAAGCTTCTTCTGTCAACTCAACCGCAACGTCCGGTTCCAATCCCTGCTGATCGATCTGATGACGATCAGGGGTCAACCATCTTGCTGACGTAACTCGAATTGACGATCCATCACTTAAATCATGTACCAGTTGGACAGATCCTTTTCCAAAAGTTTGTAGACCAATTAAGGTTGCCCGCTCCCGATCTTGTAATGCCCCGGCGACGATTTCAGCTGCACTTGCTGTTGCCCCATCCGTGAGAACAACTAACGGTAAATCTGCTGCAATTGTGTCGTTGGATGCCTCGAAGATTTTTTCTTTATCCGTTTTGCTAATCTGGTAAACGACCGGCCCCTCATCAAGAAAATGATCGCTGACCTCAACTGCAGCATTGAGCAATCCTCCCGGATTTTGTCTTAGGTCAAGAATTAGTTTCTCGACGCTTTGTGATTCTAAATCCAGGATCGCGTCTTCGATTTCTCCGGCGCTCTCACCGCTGAATCGACCTAGTCGAATGTACCCAATGGTCGGATCTTCTTCAAGAACGCGATAGGAAACAGAGGGCAATAGAATTATTTGCCTGATTATTGCTATATCAACAGGAGTTGATTCTCCTGGGTGTACAACCGTTAATATAACTTCTTTTCCCTCTTCACCGCGAATTAACAAGACTGTATCTTCAACCGTCATTTCAGGAAGGATTGTTTCGCCATCTACGGCGATGAGAACATCGCCATCTAATATTCCGGCTGCTTCAGCTGGATTATCAGGAATTGGCCTCAAAATAATTTCGCCGGCTTCGTTTTGTTCAACTGTCGCTCCAATTCCACCGAAATTACCACGAAATCGATCTCGTTCTTGGCTTCGGGCAACAGGCTCGACAAAAATGGTATATGGATCGCCTAGTACTTCGATCGCTCCCCGCACCGCACCATGCGTCATTTGCTGGTTAGCTGGTATTTCGCCGATATAGTTTTCCTCGACCCAGCTCCAGGCCTCCCAGAAGACGCCAAACTCGGCATTTTCAGGCTCTCTTCCAAATGTCACAGGCAACTGAACCAATTCATTTACCAGGAAGCCTGCAGCGAATGAAATTAGTGTTAATCCAACTACCAGCGCGATAGTCAAAAAATCTCTTTTTCGATTCGTCATAACCTTTCCAAAAAAAATCAGGCACAGCCGGCTAGCAAAAAGCTCGGAACCATGCCCCTTTAGCTCTACATGAATCTGTTTGTCCTGCTTCGTCAGCGTCAGTATA
>JBFFVR010000090.1:0-6250 GCA_041570685.1 Promineifilaceae bacterium (SeqCode) | reverse complement strand
GCATCAAGAGCTGATTGTCCAATAGCGGGATCATCACCTGTCCAGTGAACCACTATGTTCTGGTCCTTGGCAGTTTCCCATTCAAGATTATCGTCTATATAGTCAATGGTCTGCTCCGGGATCTTAATAATCTTGCCATCGTGTGTCTCTAATTCCCACCAATATGTGACAACGGTAAAAGGAGCAAGTCGTACTTGAGTCAAGTCGACCGCATGTTGTGCATCCAAGGATTCTTTTAAAATGAACTGGACCTCGGCCATCAAGATACTTTCTAAATCAGGAGCGCTCATGAATAGATTGACATTTTCCATCGTCTCGTCGGTTTCACCACTTAGTCTAAACTTCATAACTTGCCCAAAGTTATATTCGGCCGAAGAGCGCCATTTGCTTTCAGAATCTTCTTGAGCTGATATCAAACCCCATGGCGCGAAAATGATTACAATCAGCAACATAAAAAAGGAATAGCGATATATCTTTTCAGGAGCCATAGCCAGTGTCATGATCCCCATAAATCGACCTCAAGAACTCCACCTAGGAGCATTCAACGACATAAATCAATTCGACATACATTTTCATAATCCAAGCAGGGTGATGACCACTGGTAACGTTATCGCACTGAGAAGCGTAGATACAACGACAGTGGCAGTTACCAATCCTGGCCTAACTTCAAATTCTGTGGCCAGGATGGTGTTGATCACCGCTGTCGGCGTGCTGGCCTCGATAATCGCTGTTGAGCGACTCAATCCCTGAAGTCCGATTACTGAGGCGACGACTACGCCAACAATAGGTCCAATTAACAAGCGTATTAATGAGGCAGGGATCGCCAACCTAATTCGTCCAAGATCGCTTAAATCCGCCAGCTGCATACCTAATACGATCAACATCGTAGGAATCGCGGCGGCTCCGGCTAAATCAATGCTCAACAATATCGGTTCAGGCAGGCTTATCGAGAAATTGTAAACCAGAATTGCTGAGATAACAGCATAAAAGGACGGTAATGTAACCAGCCGCTTCAGCGACTGGCGCCAATTGGCTTTTCCTAATGAGGCAATAAAGACTCCAAGGGTAAAAACCAGCATAGTGCTTACCATGAAATAGACAATCGCTCGGTCCAATCCCGCTTGCCCATATCTCAATTGATTAAGTGTCAATCCGTAGTTGCCACCATTAACAAACATAACGACCAATAGCATCGCAGTCGTTTCAGGTCGAGAGAGGCGCATTAGAAGACTAAATCCAATAGCCACGATACCCAACAAAATGACTACAACGACGGTAAAGAGCGCTAAATCTATTAACTCGTCGCTAGAGAGAGTTGTGTTTACTAGCGCTGAAAAAACCAGTGCGGGCGAAAATATATAAAAAGATACTCTCGAAACTGACCTAATATCGATCTTCTGCCGCGAACGTAATACGAAGCCCATTGCGGCTACGATAAAAATTGGCAAAATGTTGCGGATAAAAACGTCGATGAAGTCGCCCACAGGCTCAGATGGCTAGCAGATTATTTAGTATTCGTTTTCTAGGTCATTTTCCCAATCAATTAGGGACAAGTCAATATCTTCCCCCAACCAGCTTGCTTCTTCTATGGCCTCCTCGGCCGCCTGATATAATTCTGAAGCGTCGGGATCTTCAATAATTTGGGCCAGAATTTGAGAAGCGGATTCTCCACCTATTTCCCCCAGCGCTGCGACAGCAGCAAGTTGCACTTCAAGATCTTCATCCCATATTAGCTCAGCTAAATCAGGAACAGCATCGCCCTTGCCTATACCCCCAGCCGCACGAGCAGCTTCAATTCTCATTTCAACATAAGGACTCGACATTTCGTCTTTGACGATTGGCAGCCACCGGCTGTCAGCGCTCCGTCCCATGGCATAAACGGCGCTGACCTGTAACTCGGCATCGCCACTATCGTAAGCTTGCTCCACCTGATAGGGCACACGTTTATGAGAAGAGGCACCTAAAGATTCTAGGGCAGCCAGTCTTACCTTCCAAGCAGTGTCCTGCTCGTCAAGCTGTTGAAGAAGCGCCTGCACAATTGGTTCCGCTCTCTCGGCAGGAATCTGCTGCCACTCAGCTAAGAGAACATAGTGACCCAAGGTTGAAGCAGCTTGGGTCCTGACTTCAATATCAGGATCTTCCTCCATCATCTTGATAAGCGATGGTATCAGATCAAGCCGCTCTGAATCCCACAAACCAGCGAGCGATGCCAATCTCACAGCAGCATGTTTATCCGAAAGGCAGTGTTGGAAGACCGCTGTGAAATCAACCTGAAAATTTTCCTCGGCAATATCAGCTAAATGGCGGGCAATTATGCGTCTGCGATCCAGATCGAGATTTTGCCAAACTTCACAGAAGTAGTCCAAATCATCAGGCTTAAGATCGGAAAGGCGGTACAGAAGCGGAAGAGACACATTCTCGTCCACTTTAAGTGAATCCATCACCTCTGAAAAGCTTTTTTCCTGTTTATCATTCATTTCAATAATCCCCAAAAAAAGAGAGATTAGGGTAAAATCAATTTCCCTAATCCCCTAACCTATATTCTTAAATTCTAATCGGTCTTTAGTAAGCTTTGCGTCTCAAATCACTGGATTGACTAAGTCTTGAATGATAATCAAAACCATAAGACCAAGAAGCACCAACATTCCAACAAGATGAACCATACCTTCACGCTCTGGTTCAATTCGCCGACCTCTTATGGCTTCAACTAAAACAAACATGATTCGCCCCCCATCCAAGGCTGGTATTGGGAGCAGATTCGTGAATCCTAAAGCAACACTGATAAAAGCCGTAATTTGTAGAATGGGAAACCAATCGCGCTCGGCCACGGTTACTTCAGCTGCTCGACCAGCGAGTTGGCTTATACCGACTACGCTAACAGGCCGGGCTTGCTCCGCACTAATTTGACCTCTGACGATCATTAATGGAGCGCGGACCGTAAGAAATATAATTTCTCCAACGGTCTCAACGGACTGTTTGAAAGATTGAACGGGGCCGACTCGCTTGTTCTCTCCAGTCATCACGTTCGAAATACCAATACCAGTCGGGCCTTCGTTTTCGCCATACTCCTCGGGAAGTCGCGGCTTAACTACTGTGCTAATTTCTTCGCCATCCCGCAGCAAAACGATGCTTACTTCCTCACCCGCATGTTTAAATACCTGGTCTCTTACATCGTCTGAACTTTCCACCTCTTGACCGTCTATCTGAAGAATAATATCTTCCTCCTGAATTCCAGCTACAGTCGCTGGAGAGTCAGGCAATACCGCTGTCACAAGCGGTCTAATTTGAGGCTCGCCGAGCATAAAAGCAATCCAAAGTATAAAGATCGCGAAGATAAAATTCGCGGCGGCTCCGGCAGATAGGGTAAATAGTCGGGCTCGCTTAGACGAACCGGCCAATCCGCCGGGAACCGAAGGGTCATCCTCGCCAAAAGGTCTTACAAAACCACCTACCGGAATCCAGTTCAGCGAAAAGACAGTATCACCACGTTTGAAGAGTTTCGCAGCTCTTGGCGGGAAGCCTATACCAAATTCTTGCACTCGAATTCCTGATAGACGAGCTGCTACAAAGTGACCCAACTCATGAATCAGAATTATCGGTGTCAGAACTAATATAAAGGCCCCAATGGCCCACCAAATTGACATGATTCCCTCAATAAATTCAATAAAATACGCGAGTATTGTTCCAAATGTCAGCAGGCATTATACGCCCACAACTAAGTGTATGACAATCAAGACATACGAATGCTAACAGCTTTCTAACGCGTTAGCACTAGTAAATCTGTCGTACTTAGTTTTACTTTAACGAGCTGGCCTTCTGCTGGTAAGGTAACTCTAGAATCGACCCACAGACGTAGTCGATAATCGCCGTCAATTCCTGTTACTCGAATCGTCGCCACCTGATGTCGACCTCGAAATGAGATATCAGTTAATTCTCCTGCAATTAAATTGGTTTCATCTTCGGATGTCTCGGACAAGATTCCTGCATCTGCTCGTATCAACAAAATTAGATTTTTCTCGGTGTTCTGTGGAATAGAAGAAACCTCAAACCGGCCTATATCAGTCACTACAGTGGGAGGATCATCAGAAATTTTCTCGGCCGGGAATAGATTATCCATGCCTAGAAAACGCGCGACAAATGCCGATTGGGGGTATTCAAATAGTTCGGCTGGGCTTCCTTGTTGTTCTACCCGGCCAGAGTTCATGACAATCACTTTGTCCGCCAGGGCAAATGCTTCTTCCTGATCATGGGTTACATAGATGGTCGTAATCGCCTTTTCAGATAACTCCTCGGTCATTGTATGATTTGTTGGAAGGGCTTGTTCCTGGCCAGATGCTATCGTCGGCTTTATGGCTAGAGTGCCTGCCTGTTTAAGAATAGCCCGCAGTTCGCTCATCAACCTTTCTCTTAATGCTCTGTCGAGAGCACCCAATGGCTCATCTAGCAAAAGCAACTTGGGCGAGGGTGCCAGGGAGCGCGCCAAGGCTACGCGCTGTTGCTCACCACCTGAGAGTAAATGAACAGGACGATCGGCAAAACCAGATAATCCGACGAGGTCAAGCATTTCCCGAACGCGAATGTCTTTTTCTTCTGGCCCCCACCCTGCCATTCGCAGGCCAAAGGATACATTTTTGGCAACTGTAAGATGAGGAAACAATGCAAAATCCTGAAACACCATTCCGAACCCACGTTTATGGACTGGAACTTGGGAGATATCGTTTTCATTCAATAAGATGCTGCCTGCATCAGCGCTCTCCAGGCCAGCGATAATTCGTAATAGAGTCGTCTTTCCGCAGCCACTCGGTCCAAGGAGAGCCACAATCTCGCCTTGAGACATGTTGAATGAAATACTCCGGAGAACCGATTGGTCTTCGAACTCTTTCTCCACGTCAACTATCTGGAGCAACATCTTAGTTAGGCCTATTGAGCTAGAACTCCCCTACATCTGCATACCGGAAACGTTCGATCACAATGAACCCGGTCGCGCAGATCATCATCAAGATCGAGCTCATCGCCAAGGCCTGGCCAAAATTTAGCGCTCCTGGTTGTCCAAGATAACGCTGTATTGCTACTGGCATTGTCAAATAATTGCTATTTGGGCGTACGATAAAACTTGTCGCCCCAAACTCACCCATACTAATGGTGAAGGCAAACACGGCCGCCACTAGCAAGGCCCTGCTCATAATCGGCAGATCGATTTCGCGCCAAACGCGAAAAGGCGATGCCCCAAGGATTGAAGCAGATTCGCGAATACCAGGACGGATTCCCTGCAAGACAGGTAAAATGCTCCGGACAACAAAGGGGAGGGCGACAAGGGTATGAGCTATCAAGATTAGTACTGGGGAAGTCCTTAAGGCTCCCATCGTCACGACATAGCCAAAGCCCAGAGCAACGGCTGAAACACCTAGCGGCAACATAAAAACCGGATCGATCCAGCGACGCCATTTGGCAGGCGATGCCAAAAATGCGGCACTTATCGCCCCAAGGAAGATAGCAAGAATCATCGTCAGTACGGCATAGCCTATTGAATTTCGAATGGCAAGAAAAGGTGGAATAAACGTTACGCTTCCTCTTCTTAATACCGGGAGAGCTTGGTAATAAGCTGTGGTGAACTCTCCCTGACGATCAACGAAAGAACTTATAAGCAAAGCGAATAACGGGCTTAACATGAAAGATGTAAGACCGAGTAAGATGCCACCAACAACGATTTTTTCTTTCCACGTCTGGGGTCGTTTCAGATTTGTGGCACTTGGGACGAAATCTAATGGAATAACTGATTTTCGTTGCCAACGAGCATAGATCAGGAGCAACGCAAAAGTAAAAAGTATTTGGATGAACGCTAGTAAAGCGGCGATCTCAGGATTCAGGAAATTAACATATTGACGATATATCTCGGTTTCTACCGTACTAAAGGCAGGTCCGCCCAAGATGAGAATAACCCCAAAACTTGTGAATGTGAATAAAAAGATTAGGACAGTCGCACTTAGAATCGCCGGACGTAATAAGGGAAGAGTTATAAGCAAGAATGCCTTCCATCTAGAAGCCCCCAATGTCCTGGCTGCTTCAGATAATCCTGGGCTAAGATTTGCCCAAAATCCTCCAACCAATCGAATCACGACCGCCAGATTGTAATAAATATGGGCCAATAAAATGATGAACAAAGTCTGTTCAAGGCGTATTGGTGATTGCTCCAAATTTAGAAAGCTGACTAAAGTGTTATTAACTAAGCCAGTCGATCCTAACAATGCTC
>JBFFVR010000089.1:0-6377 GCA_041570685.1 Promineifilaceae bacterium (SeqCode) | reverse complement strand
TAAAGTCCGCCTTCAATGGCATGGAAAGACTCACGAATCCATGGGGAATGAGCGATGATCGACTGGCCTGGGCCCAACCCTTAAGTTTCGATGTACCTAGCGTCGAGGAAAATCCTGATTTTGATGTTTTATACTGGGTTGGTTGCGCTGGCGCATTTGATCCCAGTGCTCAGGAAATCGCCCGGTCGATGGCGACCGTGCTGAACAGTGCTGGTGTCAATTTTGCGGTGCTGGGCAATGACGAATCTTGCACCGGCGACAGTGCCAGAAGAGCGGGAAATGAATACTTATTTTTTGAAATGGCTCAAATGAATATCGATACGCTAAATGGTATCGGAGCCGATAAAAAACGAATCGTCACGACCTGTCCTCACTGCTTCCATACCATCGGGAAGGAGTATCAAGAATTTGGGGGGCATTTTCAAGTCATGCACCATACGCAATTTATTGCCGACTTAGTTGGTAAAGGCATTCTAGCCTTAAAAAATGGAAATACCCTGGAGAAGGTGACGTTTCACGATCCATGCTATCTTGGTCGCCACAACGGCATTTATGATGATCCTCGTCAAAATCTAGCTAGTGCTGGTTACACCTTGTTGGAAATGAACCGCAACAAGGAAGGTTCTTTTTGCTGCGGTGCCGGAGGCGCCCAAATGTGGAAAGAGGAAGAGCACGGCCAGGAAGCAGTTAACATAAATAGATTTAACGAGGCTCAAACTACAGGAGCAAAAACCTTGGCTACTGGCTGCCCTTATTGTGCCATTATGATGCAGGATGCCAATAGACTGGCTGGCGATGAGATGCAGGTTAAGGATGTGGCCCAAATTATAGCGGATGCGATAAGCTAGTTTTTTGCCAGGTGAAAAGATCAATGTCGAATCACTTACCCTTTTCTGCGATTGGCCGCCTCATATTTATTGTTCTGATCTTGGTCATAACTACCGTGGCTTGTGGGAGTTCGCCGAGCGACGAGCCTTATCAAGAAACATTTGATTCTGCTGGCAATTGGGGGGTAGGAACAACAGCCGATGTAGAAGGACAAGTCATCAATGGCGTCTATGAAATGCATGTCAAAGACAATCATGGTATCTATTTTGCCTCGGCGGGCGAGAATTTTTCTGATGGGAGCTATTCAATCGAAGCAACCCAGATTGATGGGCCATTAAATAATGGCTATGGTCTCTTGTTTCGCTTGGATGAAGAATCGGACACCTTTTATGCTTTTGAAGTAAGCGGGGATGGCTATGTCTGGATTGGTTACTGCAGCAACATGTGCTTAGACAAAGCTATCGCCTTAGCTGGTGGCGATTGGTTTCGGTCCGCAGCGGTCAATACAGGGCTGCACGAGACTAATAGATTGCGGGTTGTCGCGGAAGGTCCTCAAATGACGTTCTTCGTCAATGGACAAGAAGTTGCAAGGACTGCCGATTCTCGGCTGATTGAGGGGGACATCGCAGTCATGGTTGAAGCTCTCGGCGAGAGGGGTGTGAGAGTCGCGTTCGATAATATTGAAGTAAACCAGAATGAAAATTCCTAGGCTTCATTTCAAGTCGTATTCCAACGACAATCGATGACGAGCGAAAACAACGATACCCAACTTAATAATCAGAAACGACGAATCACCTTGCTGGCATCTCTCTTGGCGATCGGGCTCATTGTGTTACTGGCCTGGCGATTAATCTCAAGCCTTGATTCGCAACCCCAGACTGAGCCATATTTAGAATCTTTCGAATCCGTTGGCGAATGGACAGCCGGCGAAGGAGCCAATTCAGAGGGTGTAATCGTCGATGGTGCTTATCAGATGTCTGTTGAAGTAAGTGGTGACATCTTCTGGGCAACTGCTGGTCAGAACTTCGCTGATGGACGCTTTGAAGTGGAAGCAACACCCCTGGAAGGAGTTGCCGATAATGGCTATGGCATGCTCTTTCGGATCGACAATGATGGCAATAATTTTTATGTCTTTAAAGTTAGTAGCGATGGGTATGTTTTTGCCGGACTATGCAGCGAGAGATGTCTTGAGCAGCAAGCATTATTAGAAACAGATTGGTTCGCCTCGCCTGCAGTTCATCCAGGTATGGGTGTGACAAACGTCTTAAGAGTTGAGATCTCTGGACCCGAAATGATATTTTATGTCAATGATGAAGAGGTGGGCAGGACCACTGATGATTCCCTCGACAAAGGTGACATAGGCCTTTTAACGGAGACGTTCGCTCCTGGTGGTTTGCAGGTTGCGTTTGATAATTTTAGTGTTCAGCCCCAATCGTCAGAGCAGTAGCTTCCATATTATTTCAGTTCATCTAATTTGGTGGACATGACAGCCGGCTAATTATCGGCCGGAAGTTTTGTGGATTCCACCGTAGCTCCAATTACTGCAAAATGACCAAATCAAACCTATTTTGATATATAATGGTGGAACAATGAAGTCAAGTCAGTTTGGTCCCCTGGCACAGCTAGGTATACATGATTGAAACAATCGAAGACAAGTTAACCAAGACCATTTTCAATCGAAAAGCGGTTCTGGAAGATTACCGTTTGGCGTATCAGAGCCGGCAAGTTAGTTTGGTTGGCAGGCGGGAAGTGTTAAGTGGTAAAGCCAAGTTTGGCATTTTCGGCGATGGCAAAGAATTAGCTCAAATCGCGATGGCAAAAGTTTTTCAGCCTGGCGATTTTAGATCTGGCTACTATCGCGATCAGACCCTTATCTTCGCTCTTGGGATGTCTACTTTTCAAGAATTTTTTGCCCAGTTATATGCACATGCCGATGTGGTCGCTGATCCCAACTCGGCCGGCCGTCAGATGAACGCCCACTTTGCCACCCGATTACTAGATGACAATGGAAAATGGAAACGACAAGTCGATATGTTTAATACCTCGGCCGATTTGTCCCCGACTGCTTCCCAGATGCCAAGGCTAGTAGGGCTGTCCTATGCCAGCCTTTTGTACCGTGAACTAGAAGAGCTACAGAAATTTAGTGATTTTTCTAACAACGGAAACGAAATAGCCTTTGGAACGATTGGCAATGCCAGCTGTGCTGAAGGCATGTTCTGGGAGTCGATTAACGCGATTGGTGTACTGAGAGGGCCGATGGTTCTTTCCATTTGGGACGATGGCTATGGTATTTCGGTGCCAAACGAGGATCAAGTCACAAAATCCGACATCTCAGAATTGCTCAAAGGATTTCAGCGTGAAGATGAATCATCGGCCGGCTTTGATGTCTATACAGTTAGAGGCTGGGACTATCCAAAATTGATAAGTACTTATCGCCAGGCAGCCGAAACGGCCAGATCTGCCCATGTACCGGTGATAATCCATGTTCAGGAGATGACCCAACCTCAGGGACACTCAACTTCAGGTAGTCAGGAACGCTATAAGACCGTCGAACGTTTGAATTGGGAAAGAGAACATGACTGCCTACTAAAGATGCGCCAATGGCTTCTCGAACAAGAACTAAGTACTGAAATCGAATTGGAACAAGTCGAGAATGAAAGCAAGGAATTGATTGAAGAAATTCGCAAAGATGCCTGGGAATTATTCATCAATCCAGTTCGAAGAGAAATCCAAACTGTTGTCGATATTTTCGACTCCGCCTGCCTGACCAATGAGCAAAGTAAAGAGCTTAAAATCATAAAACAACGTTTGTTGCGTGTGCCAGTTCCACATCATCGCTCTGTTATAAGCGCGATTCACCAAGCCCTAATCCTGTTAAGAGAGGATAAGTCAGATTGCCGCAGCCGTCTTATCAAGGTCAAACAAAAATTAGAGCTTGATGGCCGTGAGCGATATACTACTCACCTATTCAGCCTTTCATTCGAATCGGTTCTGGAAATTGAGGAAGTCAGCCCGGTCTTTTCCCCAGATTCACCGTTAGTTAGCGGCTATGAAATACTCAACGCCTGCTTCGATGCCATGCTGTCGCGTGATCCACGGGTCATTGCTTTTGGTGAAGATTTGGGGCGCTTAGGTGACGTCAACCAGGGCTTTGCCGGTTTACAAAAAAAATATGGCCAGTTACGAGTCTCTGATACGGGCATTCGTGAGATAACCATTGTCGGACAGGCAATAGGCCTAGCTTTGCGTGGATTGCGCCCGATCGCCGAGCTGCAATATCTCGATTATCTGCTATATGCGCTGCAACTGATATCGGATGATCTAGCTTCTTTACACTGGCGAACGAGGGGCGGGCAAAAAGCCCCAGTTATTCTTCGCACCAGAGGTCATCGCCTGGAAGGTATCTGGCATTCCGGCTCCCAGATGGCTGGTATTATAGGCCTCATTAGGGGCGTCCATTTATTGGTGCCGCGAGACATGACCCAGGCGGCCGGTTTCTATAACACCCTCTTGCTCTCAGAAGAACCCGGTATTGTTATTGAAGTGCTAAACGGCTATCGCTTTAAAGAAAGGCTACCAGACAATATCGGCCAAATTTCGCTGCCCTTAGGTGTCCCAGAAGTTTTACGCCAGGGAGAAGATCTAACCCTTGTGACCTATGGCGCCTTATGTCGTATTGCCCTGGAGGCAGCTGAGTCTCTAAGTCAAGTCGGGATCGATGCTGAAGTAATTGATGTTCGATCGCTTCTACCGTTTGATAAGCGGGGCATTATCATCGAATCACTCAAAAAGACCGGCCATATATTATTTGTGGACGAGGATGTTCCTGGGGGCGCAACTGCCTATATGATGCAAGAAGTGTTAGAAACACAAGGCGGTTTCTGGTGGCTTGATTCTGAACCCAAGACATTGACCGCGCAAGAACACCGGCCAGCATATGGCTCTGATGGAGATTTCTGGTCCAAACCGAATGCCGTAGAGATTTTCGAAACCGCTTATGAGATCATGCATGAAGTGAATCCGGTCCTCTACCCCACTTACTATAAATGAGTCTGCATATCTATGCTTTTGGTCAACGAAGCTCAATCCTTCACGAGATTTTTGCGCCTAAGATCGTTAGTTCATGCTGTTCGAGGTATTAACCATGGCAACTGAAGTTATTATGCCCAGTCTGGGAGAAAGTGTTTTTGAAGGAATGATCGCTGCCTGGCTAAAGTCGGAAGGGGATGCTATCGAGCAATTTGAACCGATATTGGAAATTGAAACGGACAAAGTAACAACTGAGGCCACGGCTGAGGTTGCCGGCACGCTTTTAAAGATATTAGTTCAAGTTGGCGAAACTGTTCCGGTCGGAACGGTTCTGGCATACATTGGTGAACCGGGAGAAAGTGTCTCTGAGTTTGCCGAATCGAAACCAAAATCGACTGAAGATAAGATACAAGAGCAGATAAAGAGAGAATCGGCCGTTCATGAAGCAACAGCTCCAAATTTAACCCCTAACCTGCCCAGCAACGGCCCTTCACAGCAGCCATCGCGCCGCTATACCGGAAGAATTAGTCCCGTGGTTGGTCGCATCGCTGAAGAACATGGTGTGGACTTAAATCTGATCAGTGGCACTGGCAAAAATGGGCGAATCACCAAAAAGGACATACTTTCTTTTATTGACCAAAAAGAACAAGGTCAGATTCTCCAGGCTCCTCCGCCAGTAACTATTGCGACGCCTCTAGAAGATGCCAAACCTCCTGCATTGGAGGTAGCATCGGGTGAAGTCGTTGAACTCTCTAATATTCGCCGAGCTATAGCAGAACACATGGTGCGGAGCAAACAGACGAGTCCCCACGTTACGACCGTTTTTGATGTTGATTTCTCCACGGTCACAGCCCACAGATCCGAAAATAAAGCTCAATTTTCTCGGGACGGGGCGAACCTGACCTTTACCGCCTATATCATCGCAGCCATCGTAAAAGCCCTCAGAGCGCATCCATTGGTCAATAGCACTTGGACAGATGCAGGCATTTTATTGAAAAAAGAGATAAACATTGGGATGGCTACGGCGATTTCAGAAGGTTTAATTGTCCCGGTGATAAAAAATGCAGACACCTTGAGCTTACTGGGTCTGGCACGATCGATAAATGACCTGTCGAATCGGGCGCGCCTCAACCAGTTACAGCCAGATGAAGTTCAAGGGGGAACATTTACGCTAACCAATCATGGCGTTTCGGGCAGTCTATTTGCTACGCCAATAATCAACCAACCTCAGTGTGGCATTCTTGGTGTCGGTAAGATTGAAAAAAGAGTCAAAGTTATTGGAGATGCGATAGCTATCCGCCCCATGGCTTATGCCAGTCTCACATTCGATCATCGCATATTAGATGGGGCGACGGCCGACTATTTCATGAGCGCCTTCAAAGAAACCTTAGAAAACTGGTCTTGACATTCACCAGCTTCAATGTTAAGTGTTGTTTTAGCTAAATAATGCTTGCCTTACGGAATCCAGTAAAAGAAATCATTTCGAATAAGCTAACTCGTATAGCAGCACCGTAGCCGCT
>JBFFVR010000088.1:0-6388 GCA_041570685.1 Promineifilaceae bacterium (SeqCode) | reverse complement strand
ATTGATTGGGAATCATTTGGGGAGCAATTAATTTCCGCCGTTCTACCGATCATAAATCAGGGTGGCCGAACGGTTGTTGTTGTTCTCAGCTCAACAGTTGAAGTCTTGACTGTCATATTATTCACCTTCATCGTGTCGATTTATCTTGCTTTTGAGATGGGTAGGCTTGGTGGTTACATTAGTCGAGCTGTCTATCAACCCGGATATCGACGCGATACTGAACGGATATTGCGGGAGTTCGGTCGAATTTGGCAAGCCTACCTCCGAGGGCAAATCGTTCTAGCTTTTGTGATTTTTCTCGCCGTCTGGCTGAGCCTATCAGTTTTAGGGGTTCAGAATGCCTTTGGTTTAGGGGTCTTATCAGGCTTGTTAGAATTCTTACCGGTTGTCGGCCCATTTATTGGGACAGCCGCCGCCGCCATCGTCGCCTTCTTCCAACCAACTAACTATCTTGGATTGGAACCGGTTACCTATGCATTATTGGTCATTGGCGTTATGATCGTAATTCAGCAGATTGAAAATAATATACTGGTTCCAAGAATAGTTGGCGGGGCATTAGACCTGCACCCATTAATCGTCATTGTTGGTGTGTTCATGGGTGCCACACTAGCTGGTTTAATTGGCGCGATTTTGGCAGCCCCGATTTTAGCGACCTCAAAATTACTTGGAACTTATGCTTGGCGCAAGATGTTTGATCTACCTCCATTCCCAAGCCCAGAAAAAGTGCAAACTGTGGAGAGATTCTCGATCGCCCAGCGTTTTGTCAGATTGGGCAGACGGTTTAAAAGGCCCTCAGGTCAATCTAAGTAATTCAGAAACCCATCTAAAAACTATTTAATCATGGCAATAATAGAAAGCGAGATCTTTGCGTTGCCATCGAGGAGAAGTTGATGTTTACAGCCATACTGATCGGAGTGCTTCTGGTTTTAATCGGTGTCGCATTTACCCTTTTTGGTTACCGGCTCTTCGTCTTTCTTTTACCTATTTGGGGCTTCATCGTCGGTTTCATACTTGGCGCTCAGATAATCTCTTCGATCTTTGGTGATGGCCTGCTTTCTACCGCCATTGGGTGGATCGTTGGTTTTGGAATAGGAATCATTGTTGCCATATTGTCTTACTTTATTTATAGCTTTGGGGTCTACATGCTGGCGGCCACTTTTGGCCTCGGGATTGGCGCAATATTAATGTATGCGATCGGTATCGAAAGCAACCTATTAATTGCCGCTGTAGCTATCGTTGCAGCAGTGTTGATGATTGTTTTGGTTGGCTATCTAGATCTTAAGAAATGGCTCATCGTATTTGTCACGGCTTTTGGAGGAGCCTTAGGTATCATCTCCGGCGTTCTAGTGACCTTTGGAACGGTATCGATCAGTGAGATTCAGAGTGGAACTAATCCGGTTTCGACCGCTGTAAATGATTCAATTTTATGGATTCTCTTGTGGGGTGCTTTAGGAATTGTCGGCATAGTTTTTCAAGCAAGAACCACCAAATAATTTTTCCAAGGTGAGGATTACGATTATTACCATCAACTTGTTGCCAGAGAACAAGTTGAGCTTGAAAACGAGGCAGTAGAGAAAGAGACCGAGGAAGAAATTGAACCATCAGATGATTTTGATATTAGCGATGAAAATGTTGATTTGCCAGTAGAATCATCAAACTCGGAATTCGAGAATAAGATAGATACGCAAGAATCACTGAATGATAATTCTGCCGGAGATATCGATTCGGCTGATGAATCTCAACAAGACGATTCGATCGGTGAAGGAGACGCTGAAAAGAGCTGATTAATATCGAGGTGTTATGGGATGGACAGAAATTGATATCAAAATGTTATTACATCTCGCTACCGCTTACATTTAACAGAGACTTTCAGCCAGAATTTGTGCTTTCTCAAATGATTGAATCAAGTCCAGAAGTTTCGCAAGTAGGTTAGCCAATTCAATATGCTTTTTTTTAGGCCGCGTCATTTAGGTCGCTATAGAAAGATCGCCGAGGTCATGGCTCGTCATGGTTTTGGCGCCGTAGTTTCCCAGCTAGGCCTTGAAGGTACTTGGCGCTTACCTTCTCGATTTCTGGGTCGCGAGGATCAACCGACCACGTCCAGATCAGCAGCGGTACATCTACGCGAGGCCATGGAGGAGTTAGGGCCCACGTTTTTCAAGCTGGGTCAAATTGCCAGCACACGACCTGAAGTGTTACCGCCGGCATATTTGCAGGAATTAAGCAAATTGCAGGATGACGTACCTCCAGCACCGTGGAACGAAGTGCAAGAACTATTAGAAGAAGCGTTGGGTGCTCCAATCCATGAAGTATTTTTGGCACTGGATCCCACGCCAATTGCTTCGGCCTCGCTAGCCCAAGTTTATGCGGCCCTATTGCCTGATCGCACCCCTGTTGTCGTAAAAGTCCAGCGTCCAAACATTGAATCAACGATTGAAACGGATTTAGCCATAATTTCTGATCTGGCTACGCTGGCATACGAGCGTATGAGCTGGACTAGACCTTACGATCCCATTGGCCTTGCCGAGGAATTCAGTACAGCCTTGCGCTATGAATTGGATTACCAGCGCGAAGCCCGAAATGCGGATCGCTTTCGGGCCAATTTTGCCGAAGAAGATCACCTATATGTACCCAAGACATACTGGGATTACACTACCCAACGCGTATTGGTTCAAGAAAGGATTCATGGCATTAAAGCCGACAATATCCAACAACTAGATGCTGAAGGATACGATCGCAATCGCATAGCAATGCATGCCGCTCGCTTAGTCATTAAGGAAGTCATGGAGGATGGGTTCTTTCATGCCGATCCCCACCCGGGAAATATGGTCATCATGCCTGGAGAGGTGATCGGTCTGATGGATTTTGGAACGGTTGGCTATCTGGACAATACAGATCGTGCCAATCTTGTTAGGCTTTATATCGCCGTCATCCAATTCGATGTCGTGGCCATAATTGAGCAACTTATTCGAATGGGTATCGCTTCTCCTTCCGTTGACGAACAAGGTTTGCAACGGGATTTACGGCGATTGTTGCGTAAATATTATGGTCTGCCCCTAAAAGAAATTTCGGCAGCCGATCTCTTGAGCGAAATTCAGCCCATTATATATGCATACCATCTGCGAATCCCCAGCGATTACTGGTTACTGCTGAAAACGCTTGTCATCATGGAAGGGGTTGGAAAACGCCTGGCTCCCGATTTTGATGTGTTTGAAGTATCTGCGCCTTACGTGAGGCGCTTCTTGATAAAATTAGCTTTGCCAACTTCCTGGGGTCCTTCGTTGGCCCGAAGTTCCGGCGCCTGGGCGAACCTATTAATTGGTTTCCCGCGACAATCTTCCAGGATATTGGATCGCCTGGAAAGCGGGCAGATGAAATTCCAGGTTGAAGTGCCGACATTTGAACAAACTACAAAACAGTTTAACCAAATGGCCAATCGCTTGATCTTAGCTATTTTGGTTGGAACGCTCACAATTGCCCTCGCATTATTGATCCCATCTCTTAACTTAAGCTGGCCTTGGAATTTCCCTACATGGTTAATTGTTATTGGGTTTGTACTGATGGTTATGCTTTCACTTTGGTTAATCTGGTCGATCTTGAGGTCCAATAGAAGATAGGAATTCGTAAATCCTTAGGATGATCGAGGTAATTTGAAACAGTGGATTCCACCCATCCCATATCAATGGTGTAATTGATCTTTGCGGTAGATCGAACCCATCTGGTGAAGGAGAATAATAAGATGGCTGATTCTGATTTAAACAATGCCAATCAGAACGAAAGCGCTGAGACTGATTCTGTCAGTCAAGAGTCCGCGAGCTCGGAATCGGTGGAGGTTGAGGAACTTGTATCGAACCAGATAGAGAATTCCGAACCTACATCATCTTCAGAGAATGTAACTGAAGATGTGCCTCAATGGTTTACGGATCCAAACTCATCAGAGCCGGTTACGATAGACCCTTCAGACGAAGAGGAACAAGCAGCGATGCACTCCAACCTTTCAGAAGTCTTTACAAGAGCATCTTTAGGCGGTGCCCTCATAGGATGGGATACATTAATTGAGCGGCTGGAACAGATCGAAGCGGCCGAATCCACCGTCGAATCTGAACAGCGTGATTCAAATTCAGTATTGGTGCCTGCTGAACAATGGGAAGAGACATTTGGTGTTTCCGCAGATACTGCAGCCCGGCATTTAATGTTGGGCATGATGGTAGATGCGCGCAATCGCGCCAGGAGTAGTGGACGAATTCTCGACCGTTTAACAACTGTTACTGGCAACACCATCAAATATCTATTTGGTCCACTTAGCTCGAGTAGAGCTATTTCGCCTGTGCGTAAAGGATTTGGTTCTGCTGTCGAGCGTGGTGAATCACAAGTAAATCATTGGATGGCTATGGGGCGGGCTGTGGACGCTCGCAGTCGATCGACGGCTGAGTTGGCCTTTGAGCAAACCGCTGATGATGCCATGGACGAAATTATCGATAATGAGCGGGTTCAAATTTTCATCCAAGAAATCGTCCAAGCCCAAAGTCAAGGAATGATAGATGAAGTCATCGAAGAGATTCGAGAGCGTGGTATTAGCGCAGATAACTTCCTGGAAAGACCCTTCAGATTGTTATTAAGGCGCCCTAATCGTAGCGAAGTGCCACCTCCAAGTTTTGCACCAAACTTAGTTCGCCCCCAAAGTAGGCGCCACCTTCCTATTCGTAAAGATTCGCTGCTAGGATACTACGCTGGCTTTGTTAGCCGGGCAGTTGCATTGGCTTTAGATGTAGCCTTCCTTGCTGTATTTCTTGCCGTGACAGGGTGGTTATTATCGGCAATACTAAATTTACTTGGCTTTCAAAATATACGGGAGGCTATCCCATTATTCGACAATTTTTCAGACTTGTTGTCTACAATTTTAATCAGCCTCAATGGCGTTACTATTGCTTTGGCTTACTTTCTAGTACTGTGGATATTTACTGGTCAGACCTTAGGCATGATGATCATGGGTTTGAGAGTGGTAGCAAAAGATGGTAGCCCTTTAAGTTTTTGGCAAGGATTGTTGCGAATTTTCGGACTCGTAATTTCTTCGCTTTTTCTTTTCTTAGGCTACATATGGGTAATCATTGACGATCGCAAACAGGGTTGGCATGACAAGATAGCCGGGAGCTACGTTGTATACTCCTGGGATGCACGGCCTGACGAAACTTTTCTAATGCAATATGTCGGCCGATTAGGACGATAAGTATCTAGCTTTATGAAATCACATACTAAAGCGCGAGTTAGACGAGGACAGTGCTTTCCCCTCGGGACTACCGTATATTCTGATGGCGTAAACTTTAGCGTATTCTCCAAGAATGCCAGCTCAATAGATCTACTTCTCTTTGACGAGGTCGATGATAGTCGACCGTCGCGAATTATCCATTTACGCGCATCAAGAAACCGCACCTTTTATTATTGGCATGTATTCGTTCCTGGAATTCAAGCGGGTCAACTATATGCCTACCGGGTCTCTGGTCCCTATCATCCGGAGTTAGGCATGAGATTCGCAGGTGATAAGGTTCTTCTGGATCCATATGGTAAGGCTATCGCCGTGCCAGAAGAGTTTAGCCGCGAATCAGCAAGGCAACCTGGTGATAATTCCGCCACTGCTATGAAGAGTGTGGTCGCCGATCTAAGCAACTATGACTGGGAAGGAGATCGCCCTCTTGGGAGATCTTATGCCCAATCAGTGATTTACGAGCTTCACGTGGGCGGCTTTACGCGCCACGAAAGTTCAGGGCTCGAGTCGGATTTGAAGGGCACATTTGCAGGTCTTGTTCGCAAAATCCCTTATCTTAAACAGTTAGGAATAACAGCCGTTGAACTGATGCCAGTGTTTCAATTCGATGAGCAGGATGCTCCGAAAGGATTGACTAACTATTGGGGGTACTCGCCTGTATCCTTTTTCGCCCCCCACAGCGCGTACAGTTCGCGAAAAGAGCCATTGGGTCCGATTGACGAATTTCGTGACATGGTGAAGGCGATGCATCGAGCCGGTATCGAGGTGATCCTTGATGTGGTTTACAATCACACGGCCGAGGGTGATCACGATGGTCCAACCTATTGTTTCAAAGGTTTTGAGAATAGCACCTACTACATTTTAGATATTGACAAATCTCGTTACGCGAACTTTAGCGGGACAGGTAATACCTTGAATGCGGCTAATACAATCGTGCGCAGGCTCATTTTGGATAGCCTACATTATTGGGTCGAAGAAATGCATGTGGATGGATTTCGTTTTGATCTCGCCTCGATACTGTCCAGAGGTGAAGATGGCACGCCATTAGGTAATCCAGCGACGCTTTGGGATATCGAATCCGATCCTAAGTTAGCCAGCACAAAACTAATTGCCGAAGCCTGGGAT
>JBFFVR010000087.1:0-6455 GCA_041570685.1 Promineifilaceae bacterium (SeqCode) | reverse complement strand
CCTGACTACTCGCTGGCCTGGTCCAGACTGGCTTCCAGTTACAATGAAACCAAAAAATATGCTATTGACACCCCAGCTAATTGGGCTGATCTGGCCCGCAATGCCGCTAACCAGGCGATAGCACTTGATCCCGATAATGCCAATGCTTACTACGCGCTGGCTATTCTGACCCAGATGACCAGTCAGGACCATGTCGAATTCCAGAACTTCTCGGATAAGGCGATAAGCTTAAACCCAAACGATGCGTTCGTTTTGGCGGATCTGGGTACCTGGATGGGTTATTCTGGCCGCTGGGAAAAGGCCAAGGAATGGGTTTCCAGATCCATGCAACTTAACCCAAAACACCAAAGTTGGTTGTGGCAAACCTGGCATCTCTATCATTTCCTCAATGGAGAGTTCGCAAAATCTCGCGACATAGCTTTAAAAATGAACCTGTCAGATAACTATATGGTACAAGCCAGTCTGGCTGCCGCATTTGCCATGAATGGTGAACAGGAAAAAGCAGAAAAGACCTTGGCGCACGTGCTCGAGTTGCGTCCAGACTATCCGGAAGATCCCCGTGCGCCTTTCCGTGCCCGCGGAATGCCAGTGGAATTGATTGAAGGTATTATGGAAGGATTACGCAAGGCAGGACTTGACGTCAAATCTGCAGAATCTGGATGATGAAATATTCTTGCAAAAATCAAAAACTACGTATCTCGTTTTGCATATCAGCGTCCCTTCCTGGCCGATTCCAGCAGCTTGCCACACGCGTCTGAGCGTCTCCTTACGAGAAAGCTGCCGCTAAATCTAGATGCGTCAGCGACGATTTACGATCCACAGCTGACGCCTGGCGCCAAAGCTTGCGGGGTTCGAGTCGGCCAAGGGCCGACATTCAGGTAGAAAAAAAAAGCCTATACTTACAGCGCTCCCTCAGAAAACCTGAGGGAGAGAGTAACCAATAATTACTATAGATGTGGCTAGATAGAGCGAGTCACCTCACCTTCTGTGATTACCTCTAGTGTCATGCCAAATTGCTCAACCATTGGCTTGACCAGCTCTTGAACTAGTGGGCCAGCTGCTTCTGCTCCCGCTTTATTGTGGTAGTTACTTACCAGGAGCCATCTATTGGTGCCAGCTTCAACCATTTGATGTCCCACATGGTACTGACTGGACTGGATTGCTGGTGTCATCACCGAGTCATAGTGTTCTAACATCTTAGCTGCATTAGCCGGATCACAACCGATCCAATATATTTTTGAGTACATCTTATATCTCCTATTAGTTATCGAGTGGCGTTGGTGATCTAAAAGTAGATGAAGTTACATTCATGGCTACTGCAACACCCCACCAGAGTGTACGCAGCTCGCTAATAATCGGATCATTTGTCATCTAGTAAAGATATGTGAAATCTAGACCAGTCCCACCTTTGTAAACCTCAAATAGATACCGGGTTATTACCGATGACAGCACACCGATATAGTGTTCCGTGCCTGCTTTGGGTCGTTTTTGGCGCTTGCTACAATTTCCTCAACGGCCGTTATGTGCCGAAGGCAGAAGCTAAGAAATAAACTCTGGGCGTCTGCTCCTGGGAAAGGTAGATCCTGAAATCTCCCAAGCCAGGGGGCAGAGAACGACCCTAAGCGGTCGCATGGCCAGATGATTCGGGCGGCCTGAAGCGGCCAAATGGCAGCAACCTAAATCTACCCAGTATTGACCATAGATACGATCCAGGAGTGAACCAACTTCAGTCTTAGTGCGTAGAGAATATTGTTAAGACGAATTTGTGTTAAGCAATGATGGAAGTATTTAGTTAAAACACTGCTAGTAATGTTTTAAAAGCATCTGCGGGAGGCATAGGAAAACTCAATGATCGACAGGCCGGAAGTAGGACAAACTAAAGGGCGTATGGATCCAGCGGGTCGGCGGCCGATAGAGCATTTGCTTCGTTTGGTAGGTTGGTTTGGAGTTCTTGTGACAATTCCTTTTTTTGTCTGGGTTCCAGCAGCCTGGTTTGGACTTGTTCCATCTATGATCGACGTGTTTAGCGTCGTTGGCCTGCGCATTCCCGCTTCAATTACTATCGGTGGCTTGCTGCTCGCCGCGATTGGTTTTCACAAATTCTAATTGGCAAGCGGCCTGTTTTGGATCGGGCACATTTTTAGCAGCTTTTGAGGAGATACCTATGTTTAAGATGTCAGATTTATTTATTCTACTTGCAGTAGCGGTGTCGTTTGCGGTGTCGGGTGTGCTCTGGTTCGAAGGATACCAGACTGAGGGTCTGTTCACTGCGATCTGGGTACCTTCGATCCTTGCGTTTGGAATTTACTTCAAACTATCCAGCCTTGCGTCACGTGGAGATCAGTCATGATTGTCGACAACCTAATTTATTACGCCGTGTTTGTTTTTATCATGATGGCGATCGGTCTGGTTTTGACTGTTCGGGAATTTCGTTATGGCAAACCGCGTCAACAGCAAGCAGAGGCTGAAAAAAATCCAGCTTCCGTTGCGGACCTAGAGGACAGTACCGTGGGTAGACCCGCCCGTTAGCCTTGCTTTAGATGTACTAAGATTTGTTAATCGGATCACTAGTTGGCTGTGAGTGCAAGGGCGATAAATCAGCGTTCGGCCTCCCGCTCTAGCTGCGGGGGCGAGACGTTCATGCCCTACTTGGTACTAATGCCCCACAGAATGTATTGAGCTCTTGGCGGACCTATCAATCGGAAAGCGGATGTTAATGTATGGCCGCGCTCAGTAGCTCATTATTCTCAAATAAGCGCTTATGGCCGACTCGAACCCGATTAGCACCCGAAGTGAACGGCCTCAAAGGTGCGTTGGACTCTCGTTATTCCGGCGCTTAACTATCAGCGTCAGCTGCTGATAAACAAAACCTTTTAATTGATTAATCAGCCGCATGCTTCGCAGCCATATTCAACGGAGCGAAAGGTATGTTTAACAGGTTGACTTAGGATCACAGTCGCGGCCAGATGCAGCCTCACCAGGATTACCTCAAATCATCTTACCATCTGAAGGCTCAGCAAACGCACCGACTGTATCTTCAAGAATTGCCCTTTTTGCTTCTGCAATTGCCTCTGAATCAGTTTCGAACAATTCATCCCAAACAGTTGAAATGATGAATTCATCAACAATTTCAAGAGTCTATGCTTGGTTTCCTTTGATCCGATATATTTCAACTGATAAATCCTTGCCAGCACTAGAAACAGTTTGGCTTTTATCAGACATCTCAATTTTAGGCTCTTCGTCCATTGAGTTCCCGTCGTAAATCTAAGGCTGCACATTAGAGCTGAATTATAAGGTTTTTAACTCGAGAACATATTATCAGCGTCCTTGTTGGGCGTCTGGAAATGGCCGATTCGTGTAGCCCGACGCAGCTATATCAGCGGCTGCTATTGAGAAAACCGCCGCTGAAGGTGAGGTAACCAGCGGGCGATAAACGAACCTCATCCATCATTCGGCGAGGTGACTATTCACCGTCATAATATTCCAGCTTGTCGCTTGCCCGGTAGATACCGAAAAAGTTTCTTACTGATAAATCTCCTCCGGGCCCTGAACCTGAGAACGCGATGACCTTATCAGAGTCCGGGTATTCAGTAATATCGGGATGTAACATGGTAGACATGCATAAGTACTCCAGATCATCGTCGCCCTTGTTAAACAATTGGTGACATGCTGCGCCAGCTGGTAATGTAATGTAATCGCCCGGACCTACTTCAATACGCTTCTCATCCAGCCTCAACTGACCCGAACCCGACAGAATATAAATTGCTTCCTCATTAGCCAGGTGCCTGTGGTGTGGATATGCAGTTTTGCTGGGCGGGACGCTATATATTGAGCATCCTAACTTTTCTCCACCGCTATGATTCGATAGCCATTTGCGTTTGAAGATAAACTTTTCGCCATAACCCCCGGTTTTCCATTCCAAATCATCGGCCTGAATTATATTCGGATGTTTTTGCATTTAATGCCTCCTCAGCACGCCGTGGTCTTCTCCAAATTATGACATATCGGTAGTGGCTTCCACAGAGTCGGTTAATGGCCGTTTCCCGCAGCCTGCTAACTGATTTCCAGCGTCTGCTTACGAGAAATGGTGCTGCCGGAAGTCTCGTTATAAGAACAGGATTGATCCCAGGCAGATTTTTATCGGCAACCGTTCCAGCCTCCGAACCAATAGGTCTACGGAAATGATCAGTGTAGTACCGTTGATGTCGGCGGCGCTGATTGAAGTGGTTCTGCCGCAAATCATAGCGGATTCAGGTATAGTTGAAAGTTCATAGCCAGCGAGGAGAGAAAGTCATGCGAAAATATCCACCGGTTAAAGACCGGCGTGACATTGGCGAGGTAGTTTTCCCGATCGAAAAATTGATTGCGGCACGTGAAATCAGCTCCTGTTGTGCCGGAGTTGAAGCTGCACTGGAAACCAATTCAAAATTAATCACCGTACGCACCAGCCGCGTGCGCGATTGGCTCAAAGGCCTATGCTTCCGCGGAATCTAGATTTTCTCGCCAAATGACCCTAGGCTCTCCAACGGTTGCATCTCCGTGTATGTTCTCCTAGCCTAGCCTGATGACTGTATGCGAATACACGCTCTAAACGTATCGAAACCTAAAACCATAGTTTATAAAGGAGAAGAATTATTTACCGGAATTTATAAGGTTTCCACCGCCGAACCTCGAATGGTTCGGATACGTAACATTGATGGCGACGAGCAAGCTGATTTGACAGTACATGGTGGTGTGGATAAAGCGGTGTACGGATTTCCGTTTGAACACTATTCATACTATCAGGAAAAGTTGAAACAGGATTCTTACCAACCGGGCCAATTCGGCGAAAATCTGACGACTGAAGGGTTGCTTGAATCCGATGTCCATATCGGTGATCGCTATCGAGTAGGAGATGTTGTACTTGAAGTATCCCAACCACGGTCCCCCTGTTATAAGTTCGCGATAAAAATGAAGACTGCCGAAGCACTTTCGTTATGTATCAATAGCGCAAAAACCGGATTCTATTTTCGTGTGTTGAACGAGGGTTTCATTCAATCGGGAGACCGTATTGAAGTTGACTATGCAAATACAAACGCTCCTACCGTCGAAGAGGTGCACAGGTTGTATTACCTCGATAAGAAGAATATTGATGCATTGACAAAAGCGGCAGGTTGCAACAGCTTGGCTAAGGTTTGGAGAGATGAGTTCGAAAATAGAATCAGCAAACTGGCGGCTAAAGCTCCCCAGTAAACCCTGAAAATGGTTAAAAACTCATGACCCCTGGGAATCAGCACAGAAGTGACAATAGCAATATCACGCTTAAGCGGTTGCGTGAAAGAGTACTTGGCGGAGCCTACATACTGCTCGACACTTTGGCCGAAGATGAACTCGTGGCAATGCAAACTATGCTCTTCAATGACGAAGCAGAAATCGTCAATTCGGCCTGCAAACCATTTCTGGTGGCGAAGCTCGATAAGATCATTATTGCCCCTTAGCCAGCATCCGAAACTGGCGGAGATTGCCGCCTACTGAGCACCGGTAAGAGTCTGTTATTGGGAGCTCCTCCTGCCAATAACGGTAGTTTCTTGGGAGGTGGAGGGACGGTCCTAGGGATTTTTCCCTGATTTTTTGGAATGATCAGAATGAGAAAAGCCGGTTAAGGCATTAAATAGTGAAATTCGGCTATCGAGTGATAATTGGGATTTTCGATAATTCCCGTTTGCTTTTCTCCGAATTACGCAAATCTGACCCAGATCAAGAATATTCCTCGCCGAGGGAGTACAAACTAAACCTTGTGCCGAAACCAGAGAATTATAATGCGCAGCAAAGTGAGAACCCAACTGGTCCGATGCCCAAGCCACAATCGCGACGTCGAGGTGACCTATACCGTGTCCGGCTCGTGGTTGGAACGCAAGTATGAGCTTGCCGATTGCCCGGCCTTGTTCGACGGCGGTGCGAGCTGCGACCGCCGCTGTTGGCCGTCGCTTTCGCACCCGCCTCGCTACCTGCTATTCGCAATGAGCTACGTCTAGGCGAAAACGACACCGTTTTCCCGGGTTAACGCAAATACGGATCACTTGATGCTGAGACGCTCGTTAACGCTTCGCATCAGCGGCCTGGCCAAAGGCCACGTCCGTCTGCATGCGCTTGATATGCGCGCCTAGTTGAGAGGTTGGATCATTTTACCTTCTAAGATCACGAACTGCGTACGACGCCACATCGTCAACCCACCCTAATAACCCACCAATTTTCTCTACTATGGCCTCCCATGCAATTCTTCGCGTACGTAGAAAACCAAGGTAGTCTGAAATGTCGTTTGCCGATAGCTCTTTACCTTGGTTTTTTCCTGATCGAATTGGTCTCACTATCTCCTCTATCAATTCGCCGAGTTGTTTCCACTTCTTCTTAGTAAGGAGGTCAGTGAGATCTAGGGGAATAGCATTTGAAAAATCCAGCTCACCCTTTTTGCTGAT